>PCCP01000041.1 GCA_002731775.1 Gammaproteobacteria bacterium | reverse complement strand
TCGGGCCCTGCAAACGGCCGTTCATGAAATCGGTATGGTGGTTATAGCAACCGACACCTACAACCAGCGCAATCAAGGGGTCAGCACGCGAGAATCAATTTCAGCCTGGTTGGCCATCGCCAGACGTGCACAAGCCAACGGCAAGATTGCCAATGTCATGATTTCTTCTGCTTTTGGATGCCCTTTCGAAGGTGAAGTACCCATGGACCGCATTATAGAGATCGCCAAACAGCTGGTTGATGCCGAACCTGCAGAATTGGCAATTGCCGACAGTATTGGCGTGGCTGTACCTAATCAGATAACCGAGCTGGTCGGTCGACTACAGTCTGAAGTGGGTCCTATTCCGCTACGCTTTCACTTGCACAATACGCGCAACACCGGCCTGGCCAATGCCCAGGCGGCCATCGATGCTGGGGTTGATTCCATTGATGCCAGTATCGGCGGGATTGGTGGCTGCCCTTTTGCGCCTGCGGCCACCGGCAATATCCCTACGGATGATTTGCTCTACATGCTCAGCCGATCAGGATTGGAAACAGGAGTGGAACTCAGCAAGATCATCGAAACCAGTCGCTGGTTAGAGCAGGAACTAGGACGTGAAGTCCCTGCCATGTTACCAAAGGCTGGTATTTTCCCAGGGCAGCTGGCCGATTAAATCCCTTACCATGAGGTCAGCCAGAGATTTGCGTTTGGGCTGTATAGGCAGAACCTGGGGATTTGATTACTTTCTTTCAGCCTAAACTAATTGCAGCGCCATGTTGCTAACCCATTCAATGACCGGACCTGGATAAACGCCCAGAACGAGCAGCACCAGGGTGACCACTGCCATGGTCCAGCCGCCGGCTGCAGGCACCTTAATATCGGTATTTGCGGCGGCCTTTTTAGTCATCGCGTAAATGACTCTCAGATAATAAAAAAGTCCAATACCGCTACCAATGACAACGATAACCAGCAAGGGCCACAACTGGCTTTCAACACCGCTGGCAAGAATATAGAATTTGCCGATAAACCCAGCAGTGAGTGGTATGCCAGCGAGAGACAGTAACATGATGCTCATAAATGCTGCCAGAAGGGGTCGTTGCCAGAACAGGCCTTCGTAGGCATCCAGGCTGTCAAGATCGTGATCTTCAGACTTATCGGACATGATGGTGACCACACCGAAGGCACCAATGGTGGTGATAAAATAGGCAATCAGGAAGAATACCGCAGCCTCGATGGCAAGATGCTTGCCCGCCAACTCACTGATTGCGATAAACGCGACCATCAGGTATCCGAATTGGGCGATAGATGAATAAGCCAGCAATCGCTTAATGCTGGACTGCAGTAATGCCAGGATATTACCGAGCAACATAGACAGACCGGCAATCCAGTACAGGCCGGTCATGATGGAGTCGTATTGATAGCCATCTACGGCAAGGAAAAATCGCATCAGCGCAACAAAGACACTTCCTTTTGATATTGTGGCCAGAAAACCTGCAACAGGTGCCGGCGCGCCTTCGTATACGTCCGGTGTCCACATGTGAAATGGCACAAGGGATAATTTGAAGCCGATACCAGCCAGCATCATTGCACTGCCTGCCAGTACAAATACCTGACCGGTGCCTGTGTTGGGTATTCCTCCAGCGGCAAAATCGGCGAATGAAAGAGTGCCTGATACTGCATACAGCAATCCAGCACCAAATAGGATAAACGCTGAAGATATGCCCGATAAGATCAGGTATTTCAGGGCGGCTTCAAGGCTGAACACACCCTTGGTGGGGTAAGAGATCAACGCATAAATGGAGATTCCAAGCAATTCAAGGCCGAGCACAAAGGAAGCAAAATGCACGCTGATAGTCAGAACCATAGCACCCAGAGTGGCTAGGAGCAGTAACAGGAAAAATTCGTCCTGATGTTCTCCGCGGTTTTGATGGTAGCTGTAAGCAAGCAGACATATGAATAAGGCGGTGACCGCCATGATGCCGGAAAACAACAGCCCAAAGTCATCTACCCTGAGTAAGGGGGTGACATAAGACGGTTCCAGATTAAGATTTACCCAGATGATTGAAATTAATGTCAGCAAAAGGCCTATGACCGAAATCCCACACGACAGTGCCAGGTTGCGCATGAAGGCAATCGCCATCATCAGGACTAATATTGCGCCCGTGAGAATCATAAGCGGTAAAAGTGGCAGGAAGGTTGTCATGGCATGTTCCCTATTAGCTGGCTGGTCGCACCTGTCACCACCTGGTGGAGCGTTGCCAAGGCTGGGTCGACCAGATCAAAAACCGGTTGCGGGTACAGGCCCAGCCATATCAGGCCCAGTATGAGCGGTATNAGGGCTGTGAATTCCCGGCTGTCCAGGTCTGATAATGTCCTTTTATTACTATCACTGCCCTGAAAAACCCTCTGCATGGCGATGAGNGAATAGATCGCACCTGTGATTAAACCGATAGCAGCTATAGCGGTAATGGTCACATTGCTTGCAAAAGCACCTAGCAGAACCAGGAATTCTCCGACAAAATTACCCAGCCCGGGCATACCCAGTGAAGCAACGATAAAGAACAATGCCACCGCGCCCATTTTCGGCATGGCCTGCCAGAGGCCACCCATCTGGGTCATGTCGCGGGTGTGTATACGATGTTGGATTGCGCCCGCCATCATGAATAAGGCAGCGGTTGAAAAGCCATGGGCCACCATCTGCATGACCGCACCCTTCATGGCGATGGCGTTAAATGCATACACGCCGACCAGCACAAAGCCCATATGGCTGACGCTGCTGTAGGCGACCAGCCGTTTGAAGTCAGTTTGAGCAAAGGCCAGTATGGCCCCGTAGATAATGCTGATAGCACCCAGCGCCATGGCTACTTCTGCTATCGTTGCGGATGCCTCGGGAAATAGCGGGACTGTGAATCGTATAAGACCGTAGGCACCTGTTTTAAGGAGAATGCCTGCCAGCAGTACACTGGCCGCAGTAGGAGCCTGAGTATGAGCATCAGGTAACCAGGGATGAAACGGAAATGCAGGTAATTTCACCACAAAGGCTATGAAGAAGCCCAGCATGACCAGCAGGCTCAGACCTGACCCCAGGTTATGCCCCACCAGTTCAAAATAATTGAATGTTAGCTGGCCCGATTGATCGGCGTTGACTAATACCAGTGTCAGGATCGCCACCAGCATGAGTAGCCCGCTGAACTGCGTGAATATAAAAAATTTCATTGCGGCATAGGCGCGCTGTTCATGGCCCCAGATGGCTATCAGGAAATACATGGGGATCAGCATGACTTCCCAGAAAAAGAAAAACAGGAATAGATCCAAGCTGGAGAAAACACCAATTACGCCTGCCAGTGTCCATAACAGGTTAAATTGAAAAAAGCCTGGCCGCTCACTGATTTCGGTCCAGGAAGATAATATGGCGACAAACCCCAGGAACAGGGTCAGGCTAACCATCATCAGACTTAAGCCATCCAGCGCAAAAATTAAGCTGATACCGAATCTGGGGATCCATGAATACTGAACATATTCGATCCAGTACGAGGGTGCGCCGGCAAGGTCCAGTACAGTTGTTGATTCCTGGTAGTACAGGGGTAGCATTAGAACGCTCGATAATACGCAGGTAATGAGTGCAATCCATTTAGGCCAATGTGAGTGCCAGCGTTGCGATAACCAGGCCAGCACACCGCCGACAAACAATAGCAGCATTACTTCGATTACAGTCATGGTATTAGGATCCCGAGGAAAACAGCGAGTGTCAGTACCAGACCTGCCGAAATCACTGCGACATAAGTTCTGAGTTGTCCAGACTGGCTAATAGTTGAATACTGATGGGCAGAACGAAGGACATCAGCAACCGCATTGTAAAACCAGTCTATAATATCTTTTCGGTTAACAGCGGCAACGGCGCAATAAGGTTTGACCAGCAGCCGGTCGTAGATCCAGTCCATGGCCCAATGGCTGTACCAGAAGGCGATGAGTTGCTTGCCTAAAGCAGACTGCGTAAATAGGCTGATGGGGATGACTGGTTTTAAATAAATGAGGTAGGCCAGCAGTACGCCCAGAATTGGTACGCCAGCAATTATCATCGGCATCAAACCGGTATGATCGCTTTCCGCCGCGACCGGGAAAACGGATTCGACTGGTACCGTAAACCAGCCGCCAATGATCGCCAGAAGGCTTAAGATCATTAAAGGTATAGACATCAGTTTGCCAGCCGCCGCGTCGGGCTGGGTCTTCANNTCACCAAAGAAAACNATGAACACCAGGCGAAANCTGTAGATCGCGGTCAGCANGGCGCCTAGCATGCCAGCGGCCAGGAGCCAGCCNCCNAAAGCGTTNTGGTGATANGTGGCNAGCAGGATTAGGTCCTTGGAATAAAAACCGGATGTCAGGGGTAGTGCAGCCAAGGCTGCGCTACCTATGACGAAACTCCAGAATGCGACCGGCAGTTTGCTGCGTAACCCGCCCATGCGAAATATATTGTGCTCATGATGCAGGCTATAGATGACCGCACCCGCTGCCAGGAATAGCAGGGCCTTAAAAAAGGCGTGAGTCATCAGGTGAAAGATAGCCGAAGACCAGGCGCCGACACCAAGGGCAAGAAACATGTAGCCGATCTGGCTGATGGTTGAATAGGCAAGTATCCGTTTGATGTCGGTTTGTGCCATGGCCGCGAAGGCTGCCATGAGTAGCGTAATGGCACCGATGACCGCCACCGTAAGTAAGGCAGCAGGTGCAAGTAAAAACAGTTCATGGGTGCGGGCGATCAGGTAAACGCCTGCGGTCACCATGGTAGCGGCGTGAATCAGTGCACTTACAGGTGTGGGTCCGGCCATGGCATCGGGAAGCCAGGTTTGTAAGGGTAGCTGGGCAGATTTACCGACAGCGCCGCCGACCAGGAGGAGGCAGGCGATGGTTACGATGAGGTCACCGGGTTGCCATATCTGTGTTGCCTGGGCGGCCATAGCCTGGATATCCAGGGTGCCAAGGTGAACAAACAATAGGAACATTCCCAGGGCCATGGCAGTATCACCGACCCGGGTGACCACAAATGCTTTGCGTGCAGCTGCGCCATTAGCGTTTTCTTCATGCCAGAATCCGACCAGCAGATAACTGCACAGGCCAACACCTTCCCAGCCGACAAACAGTACCAGCAGGTTATCGGCCAGCACCAGTAGCAGCATGGCTGCTACAAACAGGTTCATGTAGCTGAAAAAACGACTGTAGTCCTTATCCTGCCACATGAAGAGGGCAGAATAGACATGAATGAGGAATCCCACTCCGGTAATAACACCCAGCATGGTTAGCGATAAACCATCTATCAGAAAGCTCACGTTCGCTGTAAAGCCAGCCAGTTGCATCCAGGTGTAGATATCGACTGTGTACGGCGTAGGATCAGCCTGGCCAAGGTATTCCAGGCCGGTAAGTACCACCAGCATAAAGGCGATGGCGATCGAGCCGGCACCAATCAGGCCAACCCATAACCTGGGCAGTTTACCCAGCGTACCCACTAGCAGGAGAAAGCCGATCAGCGGCATCAACGGTATGAGAAAAACGTAATCAGCCATCTTTAGCCCCGCATCCTGTTAGCTTTATCGATATCCAGTGAGTCGAATCTGCGAAACACCTGCAATAGTAGACCAAGCCCCACGGCGACCTCAGCAGCAGCGACACTTAGAATCAGCATGAACATGATTTGGCCATCGGCCTGGCCCCAGTGGGCACCGGCAATGATAAATACCATGGCACAGGCGTTTAACATGATTTCAAGTGACATGAGAATGAATATGATGTTTCTTCGGACCATAACGCCCAGCAAACCAATGGAAAACAGGATGGCTGCTAGCAGCAGGCCATGCTCCATCGGGATGGTTAGTGCGACACTCATAGCGACTCTCCTCTCATATCGAGCAGATACCTGCGGCCCAGGTGGTAGGCGCCCACAAGACCTGCGAGCAACAGCATGGAGGCAATCTCGACTGCAAGTACATAAGGCCCGAATAGCTCAATGCCGACGACTTTGGGGCCTACCACAGTGCCTGAAAGCGCATGACTAGAAGTGTTCAGGAGAAAAAGTATTTCAGCCAGTAGCAGCAGACATAACAGGGATGGAATAATCCACATTCGGGGTTGTAACCACTGATGTTCGTTGTCAACCCCGGCGGCGCCTAAATTGAGCATCATGATGACAAAGACAAACAGGACCATGATGGCACCCGCGTAAATGAGGACTTCAAGGACAGCCGCGAAGGGCGCGCCCAGCACATAGAAAATGATGGCCGAGCCGAGCAGCGATACGATGAGGTAAATCAGTGCATGGCTGGCATTGTATCTTGTTACTGCGAGCAGCGATGCGACAACGGTAATCGTCGCTGCCATGTAAAATAGTCCTAACTGGATCATACTAACTCCTAGGGTAGCAAGCTCTTTATATCGATAGGCTGTGCTTCATTTAGCGCTTCGCCCTTGTCTTTGTCTTTAATCGCTTTGCCGGCGACATTGTAAAAGCTGTAGCCGGGATATTTACCCTGGCCGCTGATCAGCAGATGCTCTTTCTCATACACCATGTTCTGCCTGTCGTATTCGCACATCTCGAAGTCAGGGGTTAGCTGGATTGAATAGGTAGGACAGGCTTCTTCGCACATGCCGCACATGATGCAGCGAGAGAAATTGATCCGAAAAAATTCGGGGTACCAGCGACCATGTTCATCTTCTGTTTTTTGCAGGGCAATACAGTCCACGGGGCAGGCAACGGCGCATAGATTGCAGGCAACGCAGCGTTCATTGCCATCGGGGTCGCGCGTTAACACAATCCGGCCGCGATAGCGCGGTGCAAGATAAGGCATCTCCTCGGGGTATTGCACTGTATCTGCCTTGGCAAAAAGGTGCAGGCAGATTCGATAAAGGGAAATAATCTGGCTTAAGATTGCTTTCAGCATGGCAACCCCGTTATTACCAACCTGGTCGTTATAAGAGTCCTCGCTACAGCCATAAGAGTACCGCTCCCGTAATGAGTAAGTTAACCAATGTCAGGGGTAGTAAAAGTTTCCAGCCAAAGGACATTAATTGGTCATAGCGTGGTCTTGGGATGGCTGCCCGCAACAGGATGAAGAAGCAGATGCAGGTGCCAGTTTTAGCAAAGAACCAGATAATGGGCGGTACAAAGTCCAGCACCAGATCCGGTAGAAAGCTCGGTCCCAGCCAGCCGCCAAAGAAGATTGTGGTGATCATTGACGAAATTAAGATCAGGCTCAGGTACTCACCGAGCATGAACAGGCCGAATTTCATGCCTGAATATTCGGTATGGAATCCTGCCACAAGTTCGTGTTCAGCTTCAGGAAGATCGAAGGGCAGGCGATGACTTTCAGCGATACCCGCCATCAAGAACACGATAAATCCGAAAAACTGAGAAATCACGAACCAACCATTTTCTGCCTGGGTTTTGACGATATCGACCAGGCTGAACGAGCCGCTGATCATCACAACACCCATCAGTGATAACCCCATGAAGACCTCATAGCTGACCATCTGTGCGGCCGAGCGTAATCCGCCCAATAAAGCATATTTGTTGTGAGACCCCAAACCCCCGAGCAGAACGCTATAGACGGCAAGAGAAGTCATGCCGAGGAAAAACAGCAGGCCTATATTAAGGTCAGCGATGAACAGATGTTCTGTGTAAGGTACTACGGCGAAACCCAGCAGCATTGTGATAACGACTGCTGTTGGAGCAAAGATAAAAACCAGACGATCTGAAAAAGGCGGTACCCAGTCTTCTTTAGCCAGCAGTTTAATAACATCTGCCAGGGCAAGGCCAATGCCAAAAGGGCCGACCCGGTTAGGTCCTAATCGGTCCTGCCAGAAGCCCAGTAATCGGCGCTCAAACCAGACCAGGACTGCAGCAGCGCCAAATGCACCCAGAAGGGTACCGTAGATGACCAGAAAAATAGTAAGTTCTTCCATTAGTTTGCTCTATCAGTCGTAATCAATTGTGCCGCAACTGGTGCGGCTGGAGGCTCCCAGTTATCGATCCGTGCCAGCGGGGCGTCGGTAAGCCCTGTCAGGCAGCGGGTTTGCGGTATCAAAGGGTAAACCAGACAGTCGTCAGGAATTGATTCTTCGATGACAACCTGGAATTCTAGAGTCTGTGCTTCAGCCTGGTAGGCAAGGCCATCCGTGGCTGTGACACCCAGCTGTTTGGCTGCATGGCTACTCATCTTTATATAAAGCTGAGGCATCAGGCTTGCCAGTTCTTCGGCATGGCAGGTGAGCTCCTCACTACCGAAGATATGATGTTGCGGTATTAATCCGCCAGTTTCCTGCACGGTTGAATCGTAAACCATTGCGGGTTGGGTTTTGTCCAGTATCAGAGCGCCCGATTCCCCAAAACGATCCCTGCCGGCAACAGTCTCCTGAAACTTCAGAATTGACTGGTTTGAGTTCCACTCGGGAGACCAGGTGAATGCTCGCAGACTCGCTGGTGCTTGTTCCTGGACCCCTTCCATGCTAAATGACATGGCCGAATCTGCATCTATCGGCTGCTGAGGTTCATGTACAGAAACATCAGCAAGCATTGCAGTACGTCCGCTCGCCCTATGCGACATACGAGCGACTTTACTGCCGCGAACACTGAAATCTTCACTGGGTGCTGCGTTGATAACCTTTTCCAGGTGCGGGCTCTGGGAGACCATCTCCGCTCTAACCTCTGATGAGGTGCGAGTTTTCTCGGCGATCGCATCCAGTAGG
The DNA here is from genome assembly GCA_002731775.1 of Gammaproteobacteria bacterium. Lineage (GTDB taxonomy): Bacteria > Pseudomonadota > Gammaproteobacteria > Pseudomonadales > Pseudohongiellaceae > UBA9145. Next base: position 5,566 of record PCCP01000041.1, on the reverse strand, counting down.
TGGTAGCTGGCGTCAATTTGACTGGCAGCACCAAGGTGTCCCGGTGAAAATACTGCCAGCGATCGTTGCGCTCTGCCTTCGCTATTGACATAGGTTCCTTCGGCTTCCGCGAAAGTTGCTGCTGGTAGGATCAGGCTAGACATGGATGCAGTGGCATTGTCCAGATGATCGAGTACCACCAGATTCTTTATCGAGGCCAACTGTTGCTGGAGCGCCGTAGTCATTGCCGAGATAAGGTCATTTTCCAGGACGATCACCGTATCTGGTGATGAGGCCAGTAGAGCGGGCAGTGAATTCTGGTTATCAAGCAGAGCGACACCTATGCTGTTGCATTCGCTGGCACACAGGCACACGCCAGTGTCTTTATTAGATTCTTTCAGGGCGGCTGCAACATTGGCTGCAGAGCGCAATATATCGGGATTAGAAGTACTGGTGCCGCTTATGATCAGGGGTTTCTTTGCATCTGTTAGCATCTGGGTTACGGCATCAACGGTAGCTTTGAAGGCATCACTGCCTGATTGCGGATTACCCCGTAATCGATCCGCAATAGCAAAACCCAGCCGGGCAATGTCTGCAGGGCTGAGTCGCGTGCTTAATGTAGCAACATCATCGAGTCTGTCCTCGGTCGGTGTTGCAATCATCAGCGGGCTTAGGCTGTTTTGTGCCAGCTCTCGTACAGCGGCGTCCTGCCAGAGGGCCAGCCTAGTCTCTGCCGCCATCTCGCTGGCTCTGTTGCGGGTCGCCTGGCGTACCGACAATGCCAGCCGAGGTGCGTGATTGGTAATATCTTCACCCAATACCAGAATGGCGTCATAGTCCTCGACTTCACGCATACCCGGCGTGGCGATATCACTTTTCAATACATCTACAATAACGGAATGCATTTCGCGTTCGATATCAGCCATACCGTTACAGTAATTGTCCTCACCAACCAGGTTTTTTAATGCTTGATTAGATTCCAGGCTGGCTCTGGCTGAGCCTATGCCTACAACATGCTGGCTACCGGCAATCATATCGCGGATACGAGCTATAGCATCTACCAGGCTAACAGCCTGATACAGGCCATCTTCTCCGCGGATTCCTGCCTGTTTAATGCGCTTGCTCGAGTTGACAAACCCTGCACCAAAGCGGCCACGATCACAGAGGAAATAACCATTAACATCCTTTTGGAAGCGGTTGTTTACTCTACGAACTTCACCGTATCGTTCTGATGTGTAAGTGTTGCAGCCTTGTGCACAACCTACACAGATCGTCGGGGCGGATTGTAAATCCCATTTACGGGTGTAGTGCTTTGACAGGGTTTTGTCCGTAAAGACGCCGGTTGGGCAGACATCGACTAAATTGCCGGCAAATTCATTTTCCAGCACACCGTCTTGTGCTCTTCCAAAATAGACATTGTCTCTAGATGAGAAGGCTGATAGATCAGAACCCCCAGCATAGTCCTGGTAAAAACGAACGCATCGATAACAGGTGATACAGCGATTCATTTCATGACCAATAAGCGGGCCCAGATATTGATTTTTATGAGTTCTTTTCTTACCGGTGTAGCGACGATCGTGATGGCCCACCATCACGGTCATGTCCTGGAGATGGCACTCTCCGCCTTCTTCGCATACCGGACAGTCGTGAGGATGGTTCAGCATGAGGTTTTCGATGACTGATTCGCGAAAACCAGTTGCACTTTCAGTAGCGACGGAGAAACGCGCGTTGTCAGTCACCGGTGTCATACAACTCATGATGATTCGACCTTGCGTGTCTTCTTCGTTGGCATATTGCACAACAGCACATTGTCGGCAGGCGCCAACGCTTCCCATAGCAGGATGCCAACAGAAATAGGGTACGTCGAGACCGGCCGATAGCAGGGCTTCGAGCAGATTAGCACCACTTTCTACTTCATATTCTTGTCCGTCGACCTGTATCACTGTCATTGAACTGGCTCCTGGGTATAACGGCATTTCTTATCTTTAATGTGTGCTTCAAAATCATCCCTGAAATACTTCAGGCCACTGGTCAGCGGTTCAATTGCCCCGGGTGCGTGGGCACAGTGTGTATTACCGATGGCGCCAATAAATTGCGCTTGTCTTTGCAGCGTCTCAATATCACCCGGCTGGCCCTCACCGGCTTCAATGGCATCGAGCAGCTCCTTAACCCAGGGCAGGCCCTCCCGACAGGGGGTACAGAAGCCACAGGATTCTCGAGCGAAGAATTTTTCCAGATTCGCCACCATGCCAACCGGACAGGTCTTATCGTCCAGGATGATCATGGTGCCGGTGCCCATTCGACTGCCAGCCTTCATGATCGAATCGTAGTCCATAGGCAGATCGAGGTGTTCATCGATCAGGAAATCGGTAGATGCACCACCAGGAAGGAAGCCTCTCAATTTATAGCCATTGATCATGCCGCCNGCATGTTGCTCGATGATCTCTCTACCCGTTGTGCCGATGGGAAGNTCCCAGCAGCCCGGNTTGTTCACTCTGCCAGANGCNCCGTAGAGTTTCGTGCCGGCATCATCGCCTAGTCCAAGCGANTTGAACCAGTCTGCACCGTTGGNCAGGATGTGAGGGATATTGCATAGAGTCTCAACGTTGTTGACGATGGTTGGTCGTCCCCATAGGCCACTGACNTGCGGAAACGGTGGTTTCGCTCGGGGAATGGCTCGTTTACCTTCAAGGGAGTTGAGTAAGGCGGTCTCTTCGCCGCAGATGTAACGACCCGCACTGACATGGACATGCAACTTGAAGCTGAATTCGCTGCCCTGTATGTTCTTGCCTAGGTAGTTGTTGTCTTCAGCTGTCTGGATGGCCTCGCGCAGCCTTTTAATAGCTGCATGATACTCGTGACGAATGAAGATATATCCGGTATCCGCAGAAATGGTATAAGCCGACAGGATCATACCTTCAACTAACTGGTGGGGGTCAAATTCCATCAGCAATCGGTCCTTGAAGGTCCCGGGTTCCATCTCATCTGCATTGGCTACCAGATAGCGGTGGCCTGAATCGCCGGCATCGGGCACGAAACTCCATTTCATTCCAGTCGGAAAACCGGCGCCGCCTCGACCGCGCAGATTTGATTCCTTGATCGTATTCAGTACTTGTTTTGGATCCACTTTGGCGATGCTTTGGCGAACGGCCTGATAGCCTCCATTGGCCTCATAGGCTTTCAGGTCAGTGGGTCCCTTTTCGGGATTGATGTTACGCGTCAAAGGAGTGTCGTTCATTTGAAAACCTCGTCGACTTTATCAGTCGTGAGATCTGAATGAAGGGTATCACCGACCATCATGACAGGTGCGTGATCACAGGCGCCTAAACAGGTGACCGGCAGTAACGTATATTTGTTGTCTGCTGTGGTCTCGCCATAATCAATATTAAGACGGGCTTTTACGGCAGCACACATTTTATCGCCATCCATAATCCAGCAGGAGACACTGTCGCAGAACAGAACCACCTGTTCACCTACTGGTTGCCGATAGATCAAGTTGTAAAATGTTGCTATGCCGTCGAGCTCAGCATTGGATACGCCCAACAACCGGGCGATAGCGGAAAGGCTCTCGTCTGAGATCCAGCCACGATGACGCTGCACAATTTTTAAAGCATCTATGGCAGCCGATTTCCTGTCTGGTAAGTGCGTGATCTCCGCCTCAATCTCTGCTGTCTCGCCTTCCGACAATGCACTGATCAAGTTACTCTTGGCGACATTCATGTCAGTCCCTTTAAATAGTTGTTACCCATTAGTCCAGTTTTTCCCGTTAATTGCATTGCAACTCCTACCGATCTACGTCCGCCATGACAAAATCGATACTGGCAATAATGGCAATAAGATCCGCAATCATTAACCCATTACTGATTAGTGGGATTTGCTGCAAGTGTGGAAAAGACGGCGTTCTAATTCTTGTTCTGTATGAATTGGTGCCACCATCACTGGTCAGGGCATAAGCGTTCAGGCCTTTTGTGGCCTCGATGGTCATCGTGCACTCGCCGGCTGGAATGACAGGACCCCAACTGACATTTAGAAAGTGGTGAATAAGGGTTTCTATATCGTACATGGTACGTTCTTTGGGTGGCGGCGTCGTTAGCGGGTGGTCTGCCTTATAAGGGCCAGCGGGCATATTGTGCAGGCATTGTTCGATGATTTTGAGACTTTCTCTGATCTCGGCAACTCGAACTTGCGCTCGATCATAACAGTCTCCGTTCTGGAATACCGGGACTTCAAAATCGAATTGGTCGTAACCGCCGTAGGGCCGATCGCGGCGCATATCAAAGTCAAAACCAGTCGCTCTCAGGTTGGGCCCGGTTACTCCCCAGTCCAATGCTTCGCTACTGGTATAGGCCCCTATACCCTGGGTTCTCTGTTTCAAGATGCTGTTTTCCATGGACATCTTGTCGTAGTCTTTGAGTCGAGCCGGCATCCAGTCGATGAAATCCTTGATCATGGCTTCCCAGCCTTCGGGTAAATCCTGGGCGACGCCTCCGATTCGAAACCAGGCGGGATGCATCCGGCCGCCAGTAACGGCCTCAACGATCCTTAACAACCTTTCTCGATCCGAAAACATATAGAAGACGGGAGACATCTGTCCAACGTCCTGGGCAAAGGTGCCGTAAAAAACCAGATGGCTTGAGATGCGGAATAATTCCGCCATCATGATTCTAATGACTCTGGCTCTGTCCGGGACAGTGATCCCGGCCATTTTTTCCACCGCCATTACATAGGGCAGGTTATTCATGACCCCACCGACGTAATCTATACGGTCGGTATAAGGGATATAAGAGTGCCAGGTCTGTCTCTCGGCCATTTTTTCCGCACCGCGATGGTGATAGCCGATCTCGGGGACGGCGTCCACGATCAATTCTCCATCGAGCTGCAGAACGATCCTGAATACACCATGCACGGATGGATGATTGGGTCCCAGGTTGAGAAACATGAATTCGGTTTTGCCGTGCTTGCGTTTCATGCCCCACTGTTCAGGCTTAAATCGCAGTGCTTCCTGTTCTTTGTCCTGTAGCGCATGGTCCATGCGAAACGGTGGCATCTCGGTTGCTCGTGCAGGATGATCCTTGCGCAGGGCATGTCCTTCCCAGGTAGACGGCAATAGAATCCGGAAAAGATTGGGATGGCCGGTGAAGGTAACACCGAACATGTCCCATACTTCTCGTTCGTACCAGTTTGCGTTGGGATACACCTGATGAATGCTGGCCACATTCAGGTCGGCTTCTGTTAATGCAATTTTCAGTCGTATATCCCGACGATGAGTCAGGGACATTAAGTGATAGATGACCGTAAAATCGCTTGCTGGCATGCCTTCTCTGTGGGTGCGCATGCGCTCATCAATGGCCGACAGGTCAAACAGCATTTCGTATTTCGTTTTCAGGAAAGACAATATTTCTTTACTGTTTGATCGTGAAATCCAGTAGGTCGGAATCTGATCGATGGTTGCTTGAAAAACGAAGCTCGACTGTGGAAAAGCTTCCGCTAACATTTTTTCAATATCTGCATCTACAGTTGGTGCCGCGACTGCGGACATTTACTTCCCCTTAAAGCTTAAACAGTATCGGGCTTTCTTAGATCGGTC
>PCCP01000009.1 GCA_002731775.1 Gammaproteobacteria bacterium | reverse complement strand
TTGAAAACGGCTGCTGAGGGAACGGATATCATCGGGATAGGTAGCGGAAAACAATAGCGTCTGACGCGTGCCTGGCGTCTGTTTAATGATGGTGCTGATATCATCAATGAAGCCCATTTCCAGCATACGATCAGCTTCATCCAGCACCAGAGTACCCACCCGCCCAAGCGAAAGGGTTTGTTTGCGCAGGTGGTCCTTGATGCGACCGGGTGTGCCAACCACAATGTGGGCACCGTGTTCCAGCGAGCCTATCTGCGGGCCGATGGACTGGCCGCCGCACAGTACGACTACCTTGATGTTCTGTTGATAGCGGGCCAGGCGACGCACTTCACCGGCGACCTGACTGGCGAGCTCACGGGTCGGGCACAATATCAGTGCCTGGGTACCAAAATCCCGTGGATTCAATTTGGTGAGTAAAGGCAGGGCGAAGGCGGCGGTTTTGCCGCTGCCTGTTTTGGCTTGGGCAATCAGGTCTTTACCGGCAAGCCCCGGCGGTAATGCAGCAGCCTGAATGTCGGTCATCTGCTTGTAGCCGAGGTTATCCAGATTGTCCAGCTGCGCTGGTGGCAGATTGAGGGCGCTAAAGGCTAAATCGTTCACACTTCATCCTGTTCTGCTTCAAGCAGGCGTTGTTGGCGTTTTTGTTCTTCTTCCATAACCGCTTTTATCTCCAGCATCAAGCCATCCACATCAGCGGCGCTTTCGTCCTCCTGGAAAAGACCGGTCAGCATCGTCTCGGGGGTGAGCTCGCCTTCCTCGTATAGCGCCCACATTTCCTTGGCATAATTGCTGCCCAGCAGCTCTGGCGCATAGAGGCCGTAATAAGCGGTCATATTATTAACATCTCTTTCCAGCATCGACTGGGCATGGTTATTCGCCGCGGCGTCAACTGCCTGGGGCAAATCAATGATGACCGGACCATAATCGTCCACTAACACATTGAATTCAGACAGATCACCGTGTACCAGGCCGGCGCAGAGCATTTTGACTACGTAGCCCATCATTACCGCGTGGTCTTCTACTGCCTGCTCTCGGGTCAGGGCCACATCGATCAGGCGAGGCGCCACTTGCCCGGCATCATCGGTCACTAGCTCCATGAGCAGGACACCATCAAAGCAACCGTAGGGCGTGGGCACTCGTACGCCGGCGCGATCAAGCTTGTACAGGGCGTCGACCTCGGCATTCTGCCAGGCTTCTTCCTGCTGCTTACGACCGAATTTGGAACGCTTTTCCATGGCCCGCTGACGGCGAGTATTGCGGCCCTTGCGGCCTTCCTGGTATTCCACGGCTTGTTTGAAACTACGCTTGGCAGCTTCCTTGTAAACCTTGGCACAGCGGATCTCGCTTCCACAGCGAACCACGTACACCATGGCCTCTTTACCACTCATTAATTGACGCACGACTTCGTCAACCAGGCCATCTTCAATCAAGGGTCGTATGCGTTTGGGGATTTTCATGGCGCTCTTATACAGGAGTTTGGCGAAGGTTGCGAATGCAGGTACACTGCTCGCCCATGAAAGATGCCCATTATTACCTCCAACACACCTATGGCTTCCAGGATTTCCGGGACTCCCAGGCCGATATTATCCAAGCTGTGGTGGACGGTAGAGATACTTTGGTATTAATGCCAACCGGTGGCGGAAAGTCGTTGTGCTACCAGATTCCGGCACTCGTTCGAGATGGTTGTGGTGTGGTTATCTCACCGCTGATCGCGCTGATGCAAGACCAGGTTGACGCCTTGCAGGAACTGGGGGTACGCGCCAGCTTTCTCAATTCGACCCAGGATTCGGCCACCGCGCAGGCGATAGAACAAAAACTGCTAAACGGTGATCTGGATTTGCTCTATATCGCGCCGGAGCGGCTCAAACAGGAGCGTATGTTAAATCTGTTGAAGACCGCAACTATCGCGCTGTTTGCTATTGATGAGGCGCACTGTGTGTCCCAGTGGGGGCATGATTTCCGCGCTGACTACCTGCGCCTGAGCATCCTGCATGAGACCTTCCCGCAGGTGCCGCGTATGGCCCTGACCGCCACCGCCGATGAGCGCACCCGCGCTGAAATCCTAAGTCGACTCGATCTGCACGCAGCAGAGAAATACATCTCTGGTTTTGACCGCCCCAACATCCGTTACCGCATAGCCCTTAAATACAATGTGAAGGCACAGCTGTTGCGCTTCTTAAAGGAGGAGCACCCGCATGATGCTGGCATCATTTATTGCCTGTCGCGCAAGAAAACCGAGAATATTGCCGATTGGCTGCAGACACAGGGCTTCACCGCCCTGCCGTACCATGCCGGCCTTGCTGCCGGCACCCGGGCCACGCATCAATCACGATTCCTGCGCGAAGAAGGCGTGATTGTAGTGGCAACCATTGCCTTTGGTATGGGCATTGATAAACCGGATGTGCGCTTTGTAGCGCACCTGGACCTGCCCAAAACGGTCGAGTCCTATTACCAGGAAACCGGGCGTGCGGGTCGAGACGGTGAACCGGCAGATGCCTGGATGATTTATGGCTTGCAGGACGTGATTAAACTCCGGCAAATGATGGAGAGCTCCGAGGGCAGTGAGGAGCATAAGCGCGCTGAGCAGCATCGGCTCAACGCCATGCTCGGACTGTGTGAAATCACCAGCTGCCGGAGACAGGCGCTGCTGAATTACTTTGGTGATAACTTGATTGAAGCCTGCGGCAACTGTGATACCTGCCTGGAACCAGTGAATACCTGGGATGGTACCGAAGCCTCCCGCAAAGCACTGAGCGCGGTTTATCGTACCGGCCAACGCTTTGGGGTTAATCACCTGATTGATGTGTTACGCGGTGCTAGCAATGACAAAATTATTCAAAACAACCATCACCAGCTGGCCATACATGGGGTGGGGGGCGACCTAGACAACAATCAGTGGCGCTCAGTGTACCGGCAGTTAGTCGCGCGGGGTTTTCTCAGCGTTGATATGGAACGCTTCGGCGCATTACGACTGGAGGCGAAGTGCCGGCCGCTGTTGCGCGGTGAAGAATCGATTGAGCTGAGACGCGACGTAAAGCAGCAGGAAGGCAAACGACAAACCAAAACTGCCCTGCCAGATGATATAGATGTGGTGTTATGGGAGGCGTTACGTGACCGTCGCCGCCAGTTTGCCGACGATCAGGGTGTGCCACCCTACGTCATTTTCCACGACAGTACATTACAGGAAATGTGTGTGTTGCTGCCGCAATCGATAACTGAATTCGCCCGATTGGGTGGAGTGGGCGAGCGCAAGCTGGAGAAGTACGGCACAGATTTCCTGCAGGTGATTAACCAGCACCTCACAGCCTAGCCCGTGATTCAGACGGATTTACCACAGCGTTACAATCCAATAACACAGGCGATGGCTGCGGGAGGGTTATTCATTGTCTACTCACCTGCCCGGATTAACTGCCTGTCTTTAACACCGTGACCACCTGCTCAGCCATGATTGCTTCGTTTGTGTCCGTGTAATGACTAGGGCAGGCTGAGTTTAATATAATGGTGGCAGCACCTGCATCGATATATTCTCTNAGNCGNGCCCGACAGTCCTGCGGGTTNCCNGCAATAGCATAGCGGTGTACAAGCTGAGAAAAGTCNTGNTTNTACTGCCTGGACAATCGCTCAGCCGCCATNTTGATAGCCACATCCCGGTCTTCGTGTACCGCGAAAAAGATAAACAGACCCGGTTTCACCGGGACGCTGCGTTCACATTCCTGNCCCATAGCAGCAATTGCTGCCAGGCTTTCAGACAATTTCTCGGGCGTATACATGTAAGGCAGCCAGCCTGTACCGAAACGAGCGCAGCGGCGCATGGCTGCCTGACTACGCCCTGATATCCAGATGGGTGGGTGCGGCTGCTGAGTTGGCTTGGGTTCCAGCGTAACCCCGGATAGCGTATTGAACCGCCCCTGAAAGTGAACATCATCTTCCGCCCACAATCTGAGCATTAATTCCAGGCTTTCATTCGTGCGGGCACCGCGCTCCTCTACCGGTACCCCACAGGCCTCAAACTCCCGGGCGAATTCGCCACCCACACCTACTCCAAGGTTGAATCGGCCGTTACTGACAACATCCAGCGAAGTCACCAGTTTAGCCAGCAGGGCAGCTGGGTACAGGGGAATCAGGGTGATGCTGCTCATCAGTTTTATTCTGGTGGTGGCACCCGCCGCCGCTGCCAACGATATGAGGCTATTACCAATGGGTCCATAGAAAAAAACATGCTCGCCTGTCGATAGAAAGTCATATCCCAAAGCCTCGGCACGCTGCGCACTCTCGGCGATGCTATCTAATCGGGGTAGGCCTATACCAAATTCTACGTTCATCAAGGGTCGCCTTGTTCTTCCAGTAAAGACCTAAGCATATTCGGAGTAATCAGCCGCTGTCTATGCCTTAGTCGTTCCCGCTAACTGCCTAAGCAGGGGTCTAGACAGGCAACTGAACCGCAATGAGCCGATTATTTGCGATAACTCTGGGCAAGCGCAATTCCCCCTTTGTCCCAGGCAGCGCATCTCGTTGTATACGCGCTACTGATTAGGCCGGCCAATGTGGTACTTTTAAGAAAAACATGCAAAGAGAATTAAGGCAGATGAATCTACGCGATAAAATGCATTCTGAAATGGCATCGAAAGCGCTTTTTGAGCAGGCAGCTGGTTATGCATTGGATTATGCGCAGCATATCAACCAGCGCGGCGTATTTCCCACCCAGAGCGCCCTGCTTAATCTAGAGCAGTTGGTCGAGACGCTCCCTGTTGACCAGGGTGACGCAGAACAGATTCTGAGCGACTTACATAATCTCGGATCACCCGCGTCGGTTGCTACCAATGCAGGCCGCTATTTTGGTTTCGTAACAGGCGGGGTTTTACCCGTGAGCCTGGCTGCCAGGTGGTTAACCGATTTCTGGGATCAAAACAGCGCGCTGTATCTGATGTCGCCCATAACCGCTCAACTGGAAGCGGTAACCGAAAGATGGCTGCGCGAACTGTTTGGCCTGCCCAGCCAGGTGGTTGCCAGCTTTTTAAGTGGTAGTTCCATGGCTATATTCTGTGGCCTTGCCGCAGCTCGTTTTCGCATCTGCAAGAATCAAGGCTGGGACTTCAATCAGCAGGGTCATAACGGGGCACCGCCCATTCGAATAGTCGCTGGAGACTCAATCCACGGAAGTGTCATCAAAGCAGCCGCCCTGCTTGGTTTCGGTCTTGATAATATCGAATGGGTCGACTCTGATGATCAGGGTCGCTTAATCCAGTCAAAACTACCCGGCCTGGACCAAAATACCATTGTGATTTTACAGGCCGGCCATGTCAGCACCGGTTCATTTGATCCCATTGATGCAGTCTGCGACACGGCCAGCCAAGCTGGTGCCTGGGTGCATATCGACGGCGCTTTTGGCCTGTGGGCTGCAGCGACAAAACAGCTGGGCAAACTAACCAAAGGCCTGGAGAAAGCACAGTCCTGGTCGGTTGATGCCCACAAGACCCTCAACACCCCCTATGACAATGGCATATTGCTGTGCAGTGACCGGGAGGCCCTGGTGAGCGCGCTGCAGCTGAGCGGAAGCTACGTCAATTTCTCTGAGCATCGAGACGGCATGCTGTACACACCGGAGATGTCACGGCGGGCCAGGGCTATAGAGTTGTGGGCGGCGCTTAAGTATCTTGGCAGCGACGGTATTGATGAGTTAGTTTACGGGCTTCATGAACGAGCCGTGCAGTTCGCCAGGGAATTGACGTTAGCCAATTTCAAGGTGCTCAATGAGGTGGTGTTTAACCAGGTGCTGGTTGGCTTTGATTGGTCAGAGGAGTCGACCGCCGAATTTATTGCCCTGGTACAGCAATCAGGCGAATGCTGGATTGGTTCTGCAAACTGGCATGGCAAGGCCGTGGTAAGGATCAGCGTCTGCTCCTGGGCCACAACTGCTGAGGATGTCAGCCGTTCTATGGCCAGCTTCATAAAGGCCCGGGAAGCCGTCGTATGCTAGGCCTGCTGCCACTTTAAAAAGCATGTCAGCACCTTACTCTGATCTACTTACGACTCGCCTACTTACGACTATTCCTTTTTCCTCAATTTCCAGACCTGCTCTGAAGGCCATTCTTGGCCCCAGCCTGCCGGTATCGAGAATTTTGCCTCCGTGCTGTTTTCCGGTGCCTGTAATTCAAGATAGTCAAGCACCTCAAACCCAGTGTTTTGAAAAAGGTGGTACCAATCCGAATGAGACAGGTTGAATTCGATACCGCCGGGGTCATGTTCAACATTCCGCCAGTCCTGCTGGTGCATCCCAAAATAAGGCCGATGCAGGCTCTCATCACAATTGGACCCGTCTTCGGGTGTCGCCATTATGGCAATCGGATGCGAGCCCAGAAATGTCAGCCAACCCCCTGGTTTAAGTAAGCGATANGCCTCTGGAATCCAAACCAGTGGGTCACACCAGATTGCTGCCCCATACTCANTGATGGCNAANTCGAATGATGCATCAGGATACGGGACATCCTCTGCATNGCCATGAANAAAGTCTACCTCCAGCTCATATTCTTTCATCAGGCGCTCNGCCGTCTTGAGTTGTTCAAGNGAATTATCGATGCCAGTCACATGAGCGCCCCGGCGNGTCATCCAGGCAGCGACATAACCNGTTCCACAGCCAAGTTCTATCGCTTTCATGCCAGTCATATCGACAGGNAGAAGCTGCAGTTGTGATTCTGGCAGCCCCCAGATACCCCATGTAGGCGAGTCCTGCTGCCAGCTTCGCTGGCCAGCACCGACCCAGTCAGACGCCATCGAATCCCAGTAGGATCTGTTTTCGGCGACATGCTCGGCCAGTTGTTTATCTTTCAAGCGATGTGAGCCGCCTGAATTTCCAGAATTATCGCTCATGAGCCCCATCCACTATCAAGTCGTTAATGACTGGTCCGGCATTTTACCAGAGGTTATCAGTATGCTGAGATCAGGTTTTGGATCTGTTCGTTTTAACCAACTGTGCTGGCTTGACAGCGTGTGTCTGCCGCAAGGCTCACCAAAGGGTAGCCTTATCTTGGTCGAAACAGAAAGTCCTTGATTTCAGAGCGGGCTGCCTGAATATCCGTTGCCTTGACCTTATCTGTATCGCCAACCTCTTCGGGCACATAAAAATGAATTTGATCGCTGTCATGGTAGGCTGCCCAGACCGCCTCGGCAATGGCAGACGCAGGCATCAGGCGATAGGCACCCTGTTTGGGGAGCCGATCTAGCATTGATAATTCAAATGGCCGTCCAGCGCCCTTGGCGCTTTCAGCACGCAGCATGGGCGTGTCAATACAGCCTGGTAACACATCGGCGGTTCTAATACCGTAGGACTCCAATTCCAACGAAAGCGCTTCGGTCAATCCTTTCACGGCAAACTTACTGGCCGTATAAACCGCTCGCATGGCATGCCCGAAGGTTGCCACCGATGACGATGTGCTCATACACAGGGCATTGTCGGTCGCCTTCATTAATGGCAGCGCAGCTCGAATACCATGAATAACACCCAGGATGTTGACATCAATAACAGATCGAATGATCTCGGTGGACATCTCTTCTAATAAGCCGCCAGGCGCGATGCCGGCATTATTAAACAGAATATCCATACGTCCATCGCTGAAGTCAGAAAAGGCCTCCATAGCGGCTGTAAAGTCGGACTCATCGGTAACATCTAACGCTCTGGTCATAACCTGGCCAGCGTCAAATTCCTTTTCAGCTACACGCAAGGCTGCCTGGTCAACATCAAACAAACCAACCCGCCATCCTGCCCGCAGGAACAAGCGCCCTGTCTCCAGACCCATGCCACCCGCGCCACCGGTTATAAAAATTGCTCTGTGCGGCAAAGCCATCTCCTTGGCTGTTCATTGATATTGATTCAACCGCGCTTCATGTTCATGGCGGCGCAAAAAAATACTCTACTTCGCACCGGCTTCAAGCTGAATACTGGCTGTTGAGATACGATCTTACCCTGTGATTCAGCATGATGGAATCTGCCAGGTCAGATCAGTTCTCTGGTTTTCAAGCTGCTTCAGGAGCTGATTGCGTGGCTCTACCGAAGTCATTGTGATCACTAGCAACCGGTGTAGTTCGATGTTCTGCACGATAACCCATGGGTACAGGCTACCTTCACGTATCCTCGCGCAGCCGATCCAAAAACCCGGTTTCAGCGTTTACCCACCACTCATTGCCATCCAAGTCAGCGACGGTAAAGCTCAGTGCAACCCGGCTTTCGGTCAGCTCCATGCGCAGCTCGGCATCCTTGTCAAGCACCTGCTGGTACAATGACCGGACCACGGCTTCATCGTCTACACGCAGGCCGAGGCTGGTCTTTCCTGTTATGTGCTGGCCTTCACGTGTTGCATTGATGGATATCCTGCTCTGCCTCCAACGAAGTTCAACATGCTCAACAGCACCGTTTTCATACGCTGCCCGCCAGGATTCATCTAGATTAAGGTGCTTGCTTGCCCAGTCTGCCAAGGCAGCCGGATCATCACTATTTAGCAGGACAATGACTTCTTAGATGGGTTCTTCCATGCTGATCTGTTTAGTCTCTTATAACTTTTTTCAGGATAGCCGATAGAA
>PCCP01000040.1 GCA_002731775.1 Gammaproteobacteria bacterium | reverse complement strand
CACTTGGCGCGGGCAAGCTTATGATCGCCATATCGACGCCGGCGGCTGCCATCTTTTCCATCCGCGCCTCAAAATCAAAGTGCTGCGGCTCCAGTACGTTGAAACTCGCCCCCCTGTAGTGAACCGTATCCGGGCTGTCCAGGCTTGGCGCAACTACATAATCGGGCCCTCCGTGTCGGCGCAAGAGTTCGAGCCAGTTCCTGGTAAACATATGGGAATGAACATCGATAACAGCACTCATATTTAGTCTCCCGCAGCCTCTCTTATCTGCTGACCCTATCCGCCTCAGCGGCAATAAATCCAAAGGAACTCCAGCTGCTCCCTGCAAGGATATTTGCCAGCATCGCAGCGGACGCGGCCACATCACCATTATAGTAAAACCAGTTAGCTAGGCCGTAAGCGACAGCTGCATTCGCCGGATCGTCGCCATTGGCGGACATCATCTCGTCTATGAGAATCTCGCCCTTATATAGAAGACAAAGCTCGTGATAACTTCTGTTTTCGACAATGTTCATGTCTGGGGAAATATCTTCGAGCGCTGCCGCCGCCTCGGCTGGCATTCCCATGCGCCTGTATATCATGTAGATCCAGTGGCCCGTCGACACCAGGTTGTCGTCATTGCCGCCGAGATTGTAACCATTTTGGAATGCTCTCAGTGCGTTTTCCCAATCCTGTTTCAAATAATAAGCCAGTCCCAGGTGATACCAGATATTGCCATGGGTGGTGGTAAGAGGAATGTTCTGTGAATTGGGTAAACCGTCTGGCTCAATTCTGTTTTCCTGGCGTTCAATCAGGCCGGTAGCTGCTTCGAAATCGGCAATAGCGCGATCAAACTCCCGAATTGAAATATAACGGTGACCACGGTGACGGTACATTCTGGCGTCTCGTGGATGTTTTTCGATACCTTCGGTAAAAATCTCGATAGCTGAGCGGTAGTTCCCCAAATAGGCGGTACGCCTGCCAAACCAGATTATATTTTCCGCCGCCATCGAGTCCCTGTCGTAGTCTTCTTTGGCGGCTTCAAATTTTTCTATCGTCGCCGCATCTGTTGCCGGGGAAATTAGTGACTCCCCTGAGAGCGACAGCGCCTCGACACCTGCCGGGACCACGGGTAAAATATCCGCAACCGGCCTGGTTTCGGCGGCAAAGATCAAACATACGCCGGCAACTGCAAGCGCGAACACATTTTTCATAACAAAACCCTCTGCCCCTGGTTCAGATCATTCCAATTGCTGAATGCAATCATCGCTCAGTAGTTGCTGTATTTCATCCTCGCTATAACCAATTCCCCCGAGCACTTCGCGTGTATGTTCGCCTAAACCCGGTGCTGCCCCGGGTTTGATCTTGTCTGCTCCACTCACCTCGAAGGGGCTGTTAATGGTTCTCATCTGTCCATACTCGGGATGGTCCAGTGGCACCACGATGTCGTTGGCCGCCTTCTGTTTATCGTTGGCTGCTTCTTCATAGGTAGCGACTATCGCATGAGGAATATCATGCTGTTCCAGCTTGCTTTGCCAATAGGCAATGTCCTGGGTGGCAAAAGTAGCACTAACTTCGCGTATTAACGCCGGCATGTTTTTGACCCGTGCAGCGTCCGTAGAGAAGCGTTCGTCATCCAGAAAATCAGTGCGCGACAGCGCCACACAGAATGGCCGCCAGTCTTTTTTTGAATTGATCATGCTCATTTTCAGCAGGCGATTGTCCCTGGTGGGGTAATGCAACGATATAAAATTGTAAGCATTGTCCCGTGGCCGCTTGTCTTTGAAGCTGGCGCCGGACAATTGCGCCTGCAACATTATCGAGTTGGCCCAGGCGCCATTTGCCAGCAATGAAGTTGATACCTTACAGCCCTCTGACGTTTGTTGACGTCGATACAGGCCGGTCATGATGGCGGCGAACAGGGTCATGCCACTAGGATGGTCGCCAGCGCCATAGGGAAACGCACTCAACCAACCTTCATAGGGGAATACCTGGGTTTCTATGGCGGAACGGGACCAGTAACACACAGTATCGTAGCCGGGCTTGTGTCGCTCTTCGCCGTGCTCACCGAAGCCGGTGGCGAGGGCATAGACGATGCGAGGATTGATGGCCCTGATGGTTTCGTATTCGAGTTTCAAGCGCTGTAGGGCCTTGAGACGGTAGTTGGTAACCAGCACATCTGCATTGACAACCAATCTGCGAAAGACTTCATAGCCATCTTCGGATTTGAGATCCAGCGCGATGCTCTTCTTGTTGCGATTGTCCATCTGGAAAGGGTAGGCCATGTCGGAAACAGGCAGGCCGTGAATCTTGTGCCAGTTTCGATTCAGATCACCGGTCTGAAGGGGTTCAACCTTGATAACTTCCGCACCAAAATCTGCCAGCACTACACAGGCAGACGGCGCAAGTACCATGGAGGCAACTTCAATTACACGGATGTCTCCCAGCAGGGGGGTGTCGCTATTGTCTGTCATGAAGTTGAGATTCGAGGCTCCCTCGATAGATAGCAGGAATGAACCAGCCCGGTAAAAGTCAGGCTAGGCGCCACTTAATAATACAGTGATGCTCAGAGCCACCCTAACATTGTGGCCTTTTTAGTAGTTGGAGAACAGGGGGTGGCGGCCATTAATATCCGGTTCAGTGCTAGACATGAATCTAATGCTCACTTTTGTGACACACCGTGAAGACATCCCTGTAGGCTCGGCGCCCACTCCCTGCAGGCTACGGTCACTACGCTGGGCACCCAATTCATGTCTTCAACAGTTGTGGCACGGCGATTGTTATACCGGCTCATCTGGTGATAGTCACCGCGTTGATCGAACAACGAAAAATCTCCGGCGTGCTGTTCAGCTGCCAGTACCGAGACCGGTCCGATCATCATCAGCGACAGACACAGGGTGATCAGGGTTTTCATTCCGCGGCTCCGTTCTCTCTCGCTGCCTAAAACCGATAACGAATTCCGACGAATCCAGCCCGCGGTGGCGCTGCACCGAGGAATACGGGGATTGTCATGTCAGCAATAAGGGGCACATCCAGTTCACCTGGTTCTTCACCGAGCAGGCCGAAAGTCTCGAATTCCGCATCGAACAAATTGTCCACTTTGGCAAAGATTTCCAGCTGCTTATTAAACCTATAATGCGCGCGCAGAGTCACCACCGTATAGCCATCCACCTCATCCAGTTGGTTCGATTCATCCCCGCGAATAAACTGGCCGCCATTGCTGAGTATGTCGAGACCGATGTTGAGACCGTCCCGAACCCGATACTCGGCTGTCAGCTTGAATTGGTTCTGGGGGATGCCAGGAATGCGGTCGCCGCGGCGAACGCCGATCTCGCCATTGTCATCGGCAAAATCATGGTTCGGACTCAGGGTCTGAAAGTCAGCTTCGAAAGTGGCATCCACAAAGCTATAGGCGAGCATCCATTTTAGATTCTGCCATTGGCCCTGCAAGCTGCTTTCAACTCCAAGCCGTCTGGTTTTATCTACGTTGGCAAACAGTCCGGTCGAACGGCCAGTAGTCTGGAACAGGATATCGTCATGGTTGGTGGTGTGGAACAGGCCCAGAGAGTAGCTTAGTTCACCGAGAAAACCCCGTGCGCCAACCTCGAAACTGCTGGCAATCACGTCGTCGAGGGGAGGGTCAGCAAGGAAGGCATTGGGCAGGCGGCATTCGAAATTTACATCATCTGGATTCTCGCCGGCGGCGATTGCAAATTCCACTGCCAGATCAAATATGCCTTCATTACAGGACAGCTCGATCGGCGTGGGTGTCCTCGACGACTCGCTATAGGATGAGTACAGGTTGTGGTTGCTGCCAATCTGCCAGGTCAGTCCTATCGCTGGATTGACTCTGAAGTAGCCATGGCTGCCATTTAGTTCGCGCCTCTCGCCAGATTTATCACGCAGGGTGACATCGGTATCGTTGGCTCTTGCGGAGAGGGTTAGCGTGAGGGTGTCGCTCAAGTCCAGTATGGTAGTAGCATAAAGACTGGCAGACTCGGTTTCCGTTCTTATTGAGGTGGCTTCTTCATTGACGAAAGTACCCACACCGAGGCCGACAGTAAGGCGAGTACTGGGGTCGAGATCAGACAGCTCCAATACCGAATTAAAATCGGACCGGCCTCTGAAGTAGGCGCCGCCGAGCACTGTCTGGCTGGAATAACCGAGAACAGATCCTCGTAGTGTCCATTGAAAATCGGCGCCGGTGCTTTCCTGGTTGCGATTACTCAGGTTGTTGATGGCTTCATCAGAAAGTACGCCGGTTCCGGACAGATCGTCATCATCAAATCCTTGCAGGTTAAATTCCTCGTCAATGCCGATAGCCTGGGCGCTGGAGTTTAAAAAGTTTTCCAAATCAACAACGCTGACAAACTGACCTCCACAGAGGCCGCTCTTATCCATGCCCAACGCCTCCAGGTCGTCATCCTCGAGGCCTTCAAGCAATATGTCCGTGTCGTTGAATTCGCAAATTGCCAGGTCGGAGCCATCTCCGTTGATGGAATCAGTTTTATTCTTACGGTAGAAAACGTTGCCTCCGAAGCTGATGTTGCTGCTGATTGTTAGCGCGTAATCAAAACTGAGCATCTGCATATCGTTCTCTGTTATGTCAAGCCCGGTAAAGAGTGCTTTTCGATCCAGCGCCAACAGTTCGATGGGAGATGCCCCGTTGCCAATGAGTTCGGACTTGCCGTATTGATAATTGAGGTTGAGCCGTGTGGCTTCAGATTTCCAGCCGATGCTGCCATAGAAGTTAATGGCATCGGATTCGGATTCATCACGCCAACCATCTTCTTCAAAATATTCCAGATTTCCATACCAGGCAATTGAGCCGTCGTTGCCACCACTTTGGAAATTGGCGATCGTACGCCCAAAGGAGCCGACGCTAACTTCGACACTGCTTCCGGTAAAACTGAATCCATCTTTCATATCGATAGCCAGAGAGCCACCGAGGCTATTGAGCCCAAACAGCGGGTTGGCGCCACCGGTGAGAACAATGCTCTGAATAGCCGACTGCGGTAGCAGGTCCCAGTTAACGGTATCACCGAGCGGCTCATTTATGCGAATGCCATTTTGGTAGACTGCGATTCCCTGGGCCAGACCCAGCAGAGGAGATGCAGTGAACCCGCGATATTGAAGATCCGGCTGCAGGGGATTGCTCTGGGCATCATTCAGAGAGACGCTGCTAAAACTTTGTCTGAGAAAATCGGCAATACTCAGCGCATTGACAGTTTCGAGGTCTCCGGCATTGGCGACTTGCACGGGGAACGGAATCTTGTCCCTATCCAGGCCACCACCAGCAGGGACTATGCCGACAACTACGATCTCTTCCGGATCCTGCGCCAGGACCGAAGTCGCGATAACTGCAGTAATCAGGCAGCTCAGAGTACTACGCATAAATCTCTCCGCTTGGATGATAGACCGGATGGCCAAACACAGCTATCGAGGTCGCGTGGCAGTATAGCAAATGGTGGCTGTGGCTGGAATTGATAGCTTTGCCGATAGGCTGTGATGCCTGTCGGTTCTGGAGGCGATTGCTTGGGCATCGAATAGCTTAACACTTATTCTGATCTGGTCCGGTTTCGCAATTATTAGTTCCCGGAAGATTAGTTATGAAAGCTTTGGTCAAGAAACTTGCCGTTCTCCTGTTCGGGCATATTGCAATCTCCAATATCTATGCTCAAGATGCAGACGACTTTATTACTCCCTGCGAAATTGAACAAGGGCAGTATGAGGGTGCCGAGTTGTATGAAGATGGAAAATTTGAAGAGGCATTTGTCCTGTCGGGTATAGCCGCTCAGAGAGGCATGAAGACGGGCCATGGCCTGGTTGATTCGGCACACTATATATCGAAACAGAATACGTGGATCTTTGGGATCTGCGTAGCTTCTGAATTCCAATTAATTGGCGCTGATCTTCATTTGTCATGTATTCTATCCCACAGTTACAATAGTTAGGCTCAGAGGCTCCCTAGATATTTTTATGGCGCAGCGCATTGCTCGAATGGTTAAACCTTAGGGGAGTAGAAATGGCGACAGTACTAATTACCGGCACCAACAGAGGTATTGGCCTGGAATTTGTCCAGCAGTTTTTAGCGAGGGGAGACACCGTGCTGGCGACATGCCGCCAACCGAATTCTGCGCCGGCACTGCAGCAGTTGCAAAAGGAATATCAACACCTACAAGTGCTGAGGCTTGATGTAGCGAGCGCGGAATCTCTGCAACATTTTCCGCAACAACTTGCTGTAGACGCTATCGATATCTTTATCAATAATGCCGGAGTCTACGGCCCACGGAACGCCAGCTTCGGCAATGTCGATGGGGAGACATGGATGTCTGTTCTGCGGGTAAATTCGATCGTGCCGATATTGCTCACGCAATTATTGATCGATAAGCTGCGAGCCGGTGACGATAAGAAGTTGCTCTACCTGACTTCGAAGATGGGATCAATCGATGACAACACCGGTGGTGGTTCCTATGTTTATCGAAGTTCAAAATCAGCTCTGAATGCCGTCGTCAAGAGCCTCGCAGTCGATCTCGCCGCCGATGGCTTTACATCGGCCGTGTTGCATCCAGGCTGGGTGCGAACAGATATGGGTGGGCCTAACGCCTTGATCGATACCGCAACCAGTGTGGCTGGTATGATGAGGCTAATCGATAGTCTCGGTACTGAGCAATCCGGCAGCTTCTTCAATTACGATGGAAGTGTTATTCCCTGGTGAGACTGCGGGAAGCACCAGGCGCAAGATTTTCTGCTCATGTGTATCTTTCTATCAATACATCTATTGCCGTTCGCCGTGATAGTGCAAACATGGTATGGTGGCGCCCCTTTTCTCCCGTCCGATTATTTTGCGGGTGCTATTTCCCATAACAATGTTTCCCAGAATGAATCAGGCAATGCGCCCGCTAAGCCAAATCTCCAGTATAGGGTCCGGACTTTCCCGGCTAATTTTGTCGGTCATATTTTATCTGTCGCCCAACGGCGCGGC
The DNA here is from genome assembly GCA_002731775.1 of Gammaproteobacteria bacterium. Taxonomy (GTDB): domain Bacteria; phylum Pseudomonadota; class Gammaproteobacteria; order Pseudomonadales; family Pseudohongiellaceae; genus UBA9145. The sequence continues at coordinate 80,127 of PCCP01000040.1, read as the reverse complement.
GGCACATGGTGGGGTGGCCTTCGAAGAAGATCTTTGCCTGATCAGTATCGATTTCCTGCAGGCCCATTTCACCGTATACCAACCTCAGACGCGAGCCAATCGGGAATATTGTGAAGACATTCCCGACGTATCACGCGCAGTATTCGTCATGGAATATTTGCACGAATTTCTGCAGGAAATGCCCGTCGATTTTCGTATCGTCAGAGACATCAACGAAGTCGGAAAATATGCCAGGTGGGAAGACGTTGCGGCAATAACGGATCTGGAGGCGGCGACCGTCTATTATGACCCGCCACGAATAGAGCCAGGTGGGTACTACACCGCAAGCTATACGTTCGAAGAAAAAGGCACTTATATCGGTGTGGTAACGGCACAACACCCCACCACCGATAGAGTCTACAACGCCGTATTTTACTTCCAGGTCGGTGGCGCAGATTGGGGCACGATACCATTTTTCGTCATCTTGCTTATACTCCTGCAAACTGGCTACTGGTTGAGCAGTGGCGGCCTCGCACGGCTGCGACAGTGATTCGCAGGCGGTAAATCTTATTCCTAGGAGATGCTTTTAGATTTTTTGAATAACTCTTCAAGCATTTTTACCAGGGTGCCGTTCTATTATTAGTTTGATAATATCCACACTTACAAATAGACTACCAAGGAGCCTCTGATTAAGTGTAAAAATGGCGCTTTTTTAAGCGTCTCCTGCGGCGCAAGTTTCAGTCCCAAACGAAATCGCCGATAAAATTCAGGGAGTTTTTGATAAAACCTGTTTTCGTATTCCTGATGTTATCGACTCTGGTGATGTAGAATGAATACCAAGATATTGAGATTAAACAAGGCCGGTATTCCTCTAAGTTGGCTGAGCCGCGAGGAAACAGCAACCCTGTTGGTTAAGGATCAAGTGATTTGGTCCCTCGGCGACACCGTGATGGAAATTCGTGGCGGTTACAATAATCGCGGCATTCAGTCCGTACTCAAGTTACCCAGCATCGTTGCTTGCGTGGGCCGGGTGCACACGGATAATTTCCACCCACCACTGGAAAACAAATTTCTATTTCGACGTGACAAGAATATCTGCTTGTACTGTGGTGGCAAATTTCCCGTTAGCGATCTTTCCCGGGATCACGTGCAACCACTATCGAGAGGTGGAAAGGATACCTGGACCAACGTCGTTAGTTCCTGTCGTCGCTGTAATAACCGCAAAGCCGACAGGTTGCCCGAAGAAACCAATATGGAGCTGTTGGCAATCCCCTTCGTACCTAATCAATATGAATTCCTCTACCTGTCCAATCACAATGTACTGGCCGACCAGATGGAATTTCTCAGCGCCCGATTCTCACGCCACATCAAGCTCTCCTAAACTGGAATAAGGCACATCAGTTCGCAATACTAATTTCATGCATAGTCCAACTCAGAATCATGTGGCAGGATTTTCTCTGTCTTTAGTCGCTGCCATGTTGTGGGGATTTCTCCCCGTGGCGATAAAAGAGCTACTGCCTGGCATGGATGCAACGACGATCATCTGGTATCGATTCCTGGTTGCGGGCGTAGTACTGTTCAGCTGGCTTGCCTACAAGAATAAGTTGCCGCCGTTGATGCGGGTCGACTCGCGCACTCGCTGGTTTATGTTTATTGCCGCACTGTGTTTATGTAGTAATTATTTCCTTTTTTCCTATAGTCTCAATTTTGTCAATGGTGAAACCAGCGAAGCAGTGATTCAGCTAACGACCCTGTTTCTTATTCTTGGTGGCGTAGTAATTTATAAAGAACCCTTCGTCGGTATTCAGAAATTTGGCACCCTGCTGATCCTAACAGGCCTGTTATTATTCTTTAACGACAGACTCCTAGCGTTAGTCCGCTTCGATAATGAAGAAACTTTTGGGGTGGTGGTTGTCATAGTCGCGGCAATAACCTGGACAGCCTATGCTCTGTTACAGAAGAAATTGTTGGCCAGCTTTTCTTCGGTGCAGATTCTATTTCTTATCTATGTTGTTTCGATCCTGGTATTGCTGCCTTTTATTAACCCGGGAAGTTTGTTGCAGCTGACGCAGCTGCAGCTTTGGTTGCTGGTATTTTGCTGCATGAATACTCTGATCGCCTACGGCTGTTTTGCCGAGGCGATGAACCTCTGGGATGCCTCGAAAGTGAGCGCTACCCTGGCGCTCGCACCCCTGTTTACCATTGGCTCGCTAAAACTCGTAGTGTTTTTCAATCCGCACTATGAGTTCTCGGATCGCCTGGGTTTTCTTGCGCTGGGCGGCGCGTTGCTTTTGGTAATTGGTTCTGTGCTGACTGCGCTGATGCCGGCGATCAAGCAGCGTAGACTGGATACCGCGGCGAAAGTAGCCCCGCCGGCAGAGTAAATGCGGGTCTCAGGCCGTTGACTATCGAGTGGAAATGTTAAAAACTCGATGTCTGTGCTTAACCATGTATATGCAAAATCAGAAAAACAGGACTAATCGGGTATCACCATGAAACTATCCAGAACGCTTGAAGCCTGCCTCGCCATTATCATCCTGGTCTGCTCCGGATCTGTTGTCGCGGAGCTAAGCCGCATCGAAGTGAGCAGCCGGGAAACATTGTCGGATTCGGCGGTGGATTTCAGCTACGAGGCCATCAATGGGGTGCTGTATTTCACCATCGATCCCTCTGATCCAGCTAATGCCGCCATTGCTGACATCGGTCACGCCCCGGTGAATAATGCCGGCATGGTCGAGTTTTCCGCTGACTTCAAAATGCTGGTGCCATCCTCTAGCATCGCCAACGATGGCCTGCTCTACAACGTCAACAATCGTGGTAGAAGTTCCTTTCCTCCGGAAAGGTCCCTGGGCCATCCCCTCAGCAAAATGGGTTTTACCTACCTGGCGACAGGCTGGATTAATGAATTGTCGCCGCGGGATGGGCGTTTGCGATTACACGCACCCATAGTAGGGTCCGTGGACCAGCCAATTACTGGAGACGTGCGCTATGAGGTCAGCGTTGGAAGCGAATCCAACGGGGTAAATATTGCCGGCGGTGGACACCTCGCCTATGAACCAACGGCGGCGGGCTTACGCGATCCAAGCCTGAGCCAGCGACTGTACCAGGATGATCCCCGGGTGCCGGTGGAAAGATCCCAATTCGAGCTAAGCGTCCAGCCCGAGAAAGACAGCAATCAGCCGATTGTCACGCTTAGGCTGCAGGGAGGATTTCAGCCCGGGTATCTGTATGAACTCATCTACGAAGCCAAAAACCCGGTGTTAGCCGGAGCCGGCATGGCGGGCATTCGCGACATGGTGTCCCTGATTCGTTTCGGTGGCGACGCCAGCAGCGAGCTGGATCAACTTGGCTTACCCGCAATAGACAACACTGTGGCCTGGGGAAACTCCCAGAGCGGCCGCCTCCTGCGCCAGTTCATCTACGACGGCTTTAATGCGGATTTGGCAGGGCGGAAGGTATTTGATGGCGTCATTCCAGTCATTGCCGGCAGTGGCTATGGCATGTTTAATAACCGTTTCGCCATGCCCACACGCACCAATGGTCAGCATTCGAACCACCTGTATCCGAACGACCTGTTTCCGTTTACCTATGGTGACAGCACCGACCCTTTTAGCGGTCGCACCGATGGCGTATTTAGAAAAGCAAAAGCGTCAAACACCGTGCCCAAGTTGATGCATATACAGACTTCCAACGAATACTGGGTGCGCGCTGGTTCGCTGCCCCACACCAACCCCGAGGGCACAGCAGATGCCGTATTGCCGGACGAAGTGCGCTTCTACACCATAGGCGGCTCCCAACATGGATCCGGCAATGGCAGGCCCAGGGAGGCAAGTTCGGGACAGTTGCCACCCAATCCGAATATGTGGGCGCCAATTGCAGATTCCCTGCTGGTAGCCATGTATCACTGGGTTGCTGGCGACGAAGAACCACCGGCATCCCGTTACCCGAAAATTTCCGATGGCAGTCTGGTTCCAACCCATACAGAGAAGGGCATCAACCGCGAGGCCTGGAATCGCTTAAGCGGCGTCAATCACCCCTCGGCAAATTACGCGCCGAGCTATGTTGATTATGGCGATCGATGGTTGCAGCAGCGCATTATCGATAGGCATTCCCAGAGTTCGTCCAAGCACTACCGTGCCCTAGTACCGGCGGTGAATATCGACAACAACGACTTTGCCGCCAGCACCGTGCTGCCGCCATTAACACAGGTACCCCTTGCCACCTTTGTGTCCTGGAATCTGCGTGCAGCAGCCACCGGTGCCGAAAAATCACTGGCGCGTCTGTCAGGCAGCTATATTCCTTTTCCCGCCAACACCGCCAGTGCGGTGCAGTCGCGGGATCCACGCAGTTCTATCGCGGCGCTGTACAAATCATTCGATGACTATCTTCTCAAGTATGAGGCGGCCACAGATGGTTTGATCGAAGCCGGCTATCTGCTGCCGGGCTTCAAAGATGTGTTGATGGATATCGCCCACAGCAACGGCGCAGTGTTCGAATAAGACATCAGCTCTATCCAGCATTTCCACGAACGCTGGCTACAGGCTTAACGATGCCCTCCGCCAGTCTGCTGAGCAAACCACACAGAGACCTGCAAGGCAGTTAACTGCGACTAGTCTTCACCGGCGATCTCGAATGAGATCTTCGCCAGCCGCGGTAGTGTGCATTGGTGATCAGCGGTGTCATAAGTCACCGCTGTGGGGTCTTCACCGCCTCTTAGATTCATGAAACTTTCCTCGCCGTTATTGGCCAGGCAGACAATCTTGTCGTCGCTGCCACCGGCATTGATCAGGCCGTCCCAGACAATATTCGGTGAATCCATACCGGTTACCGCATGCCATGCCGCCAGTGCCTTGTGTCCAGGCACGGTGCCGCCACCGCTGAACTCATTGTCATGGATGTAGATTTTCTCCGGATAGGCATCGTAGTTGGGGTCATTGATGGTACGCCCCCCGAGGGCGAAACTGTAAATCATCAGGTTGACGCTGTTATTGTCTGCAAACCGATTTTCGAAAACTTCGATATCGTCATTGGCAAGCACCAGCAGCCCGGTCCCCTGGGGCACATTGCCGACAATATTTCCGGCCGGCGCAAAATTCGCCGTATTGTTTTCGAATATCTGATTGTTGAATATGCGGATGGCCCGACCACCCTGAACTTCCAGATTGGGTAGATCGAAAACCAGGATGCCACCGGTGTTGTTCGTGGCGACATTGTTATAGACGTCGGCATAGGTAGAATTCTCTATCTCGATACCGGCAACATTGTATTCCGCCCTGGAGTTACGGACGATGATCTGGCTGGATTGCCCCACATAAATACCGGCATCGGAGGCGCCGATGGCTACCGACCCTTCGATCAACACCTTAGTGCATTGCACGGGATAGATGCCATAGGCACCATTTTCTGTCAGGGCGCCGCCGGTCCATTCGGTGCGTACCCGCCGAATGATTACGTTGGTGCTTTCATTGACCTTCAAGGCATCGCCCACCGTGTCTTCGATCGCCAGATCTTCGATGGTGAAGTCATCTGCTGTTACCAGCAGCCCCTCCGCGCCCTGTACCTGGTTCTTGAAGGACAGAACCGACACATCCATGCCAGCGCCGCGCAGCGTAACCCCGGGCACATTCAATGACAGACTGCGAGTAAATTCGTGGACTCCGGCGGGCACTTCGATGACATCGCCGGGCTGGGCGTTGATTAGCTGGGCCTGAAACGACTCTTCGAAGCGCAGTTCCGGCGCCGGCGGCTCCGCCTCTCCACATGCAATCAGCAACGTTGTAAGCGAAAGTGGTACGACCAGTTTGAGAAGGCTGGTTCTAGTAATCATGTCAGGGCACCTCTGAATAATACAGTAATGTCTCAGCGAATCCTGAAGCGTTCAGTTGCAAAGCACACTTTTCTGGTTTCTGCCAATTGCGTCTATGATGACACGAATCTGTTTTTCTCGACATCTTTGACACTTTATCGTGGTCGAATATCTGCCCGCTGATGGCGACATAAACAGCTGGAGGCCTGGTTTGCACGGCAGTGAGTACCGCACCGATATTGAACATGGCATCAAATTAGATCATATCGATGGCTGCAGCGAGGGTGAAAATTCAGTTCACGCCCAAAGCGGGCGCTCCAGGCTAGTCGCGGCTGACAACTTCATACATCCAGGTATATCCGCTGCTGACCGCTGCATCGCTGGCAGCATCGCCAGCACCGTATTTGCGAGAAAATTCACTCAGCACCGGCACCACGTCGGCACCGCTCAGGATTCTTTGCAGACGCTGCTGATAAAGCTTGCCATCGATCCTAAGGATGATGCGATCATCGTTCTCGATATAGTGGGGCCATTGCTTCCAGATCGCACCATAGCCGGTGGTCATATAGCCGCTCACCAGGAACAGCCGTCTGTCATGCACCGCCAGCCAGACGGTGCGTGACTGCGCCGGGTCCATGGTTTGAAACTCCAGTGTCGAGCGCTCGGTGAGAAAGGACCAGTCGGCAGGCGCCGTAGCGAGCTCACCGGTCTTAAAGGGTCCGCCAGAGAGGATTTCCAGAGGGCCGTCGTGAAAGCGCATGCCGAACAAGAGCAGCGCTATTGCCAGCACCAGCACGCCGACGATGATTCCAAACCATTTCAAAAACCGTTTCATCTTTCCCTCGTCCACGCGCTAGCGAAGCCGTTTAGCCGTTCACAAATCAGGAAGCTTCTAAAGTAATCATTCTACGATGGATAATCCAGTCTCTTCGGTTCGATCGAGTAGATTATTGCGAGGGAGTCTCGCGGCGGTAGCGCCGCGTGTCCAGATAATGCCGAATCTTCTGCAACTCCCGTAGCTGCTTCTCAATTTTTCTAACTAAAAATTGATCCCCAAACTCCTGGAATAAAGGCGCTGCAGCGGCAATCGCCTTCTCCCGCAGAGCCCGGCCCCTGCGGGTTAATGTCACCCTTTTCTTGCGGCCACTGGAGGCGTCCGGCTCAATGTTGACCAGACCCTTGGCCTCCAGTTTTTTCAGGGTATTGGTCATGGCACCACCGGTAACCTGGAACGCAGTTGCCAGGCGCCCAGGCGTTGCCTCGGTATCGACTCTGAGAAACCAATTGAGTACCCCGAACTGTGAATTCGTCAAGCCTTCGGGGAGGCTGCGTTCAAACATGGTCGAAGTCAGTTGCGAGATGATTCCGATTTCATTAAAAAACCCAAATACTATCGCGTCCTCATCCTCGGCTTTCTTGCGCTGCTGCACATCTGCTTCCCATTGGCTGGCCTGAGCAGTCATTCTACCCATAAACTATTTAATATTAAATACTTTAGTATTAAATAGTTCAATGTTAAAGTATTTATTCAATCAAGAAGAGGAACTGACATGAAGATTACCTATTGGCTTGCGGGCGTCTTGCTGGTGCTCACATTTATCCTGGTCGGAATCCCGCAGATTGCATCGGAGCGAGTTGAAGTTGTGGACCTATACACCACGGACGTCGACGGTGAGGCAGTGAGCACGCGGCTGTGGATTGTAGACGACGGCGGTTACCAATATCTGCGGGTCGGCGCCGATGGCTCTGGCTGGTTCAGCCGGCTACAGGCTAATGGAATTTTTCAAGTGACCCGAAACGGCACTACCGCCTCCTATACTGCGGTATTGAGAGAAGACAAGTCCGACGCGATTAACCAGTTGATGCAGGCAAAATACACCTGGGGAGATTCGGTCATGGCAGCCATGGTCGGCAGCAGGGAGGGAGCGATACCCGTCGAGTTACACCCATCAGACTAACAAGTTCGAGACCATAGCCCTTGGCAACAACGACCCGTCTCGACGCTTGCTCAGACTCGCAGGCACAGCCGTGACTAAATTCCAATACGACTCAAACTATTGATCAGTTCCCTGATAATCTTCTCAGCGACTGGATGAGATGCAGCGAAAACCGCTTCCAGTGCGATGGCATCATCCAGCACGGTGTTCTCGCTGCTATCAACCGTTGGATCTACCAGGTCGCCGATGTTCGATTCCAGCGACCTGATGCTTGTTAACAGCGCCTCATCGACGCTGTCGGTCCGTTGCATTTCTCCCCGTAATTCTTCCAGGAGTTCCTTGATACGTTGCTCACTCATTACCGCTTCCTTTTGACTACGATGACAGCGATTCAATTCCCTGATATCCACAAGCTTATTGGCGCTGTGGCTAAAACTGAAAACCTCTGTGTTACAGCTGCTAGCGGATTGTTTGAAGGCTCGCCATCGCAACCTCCCGCTTTCAAATCTTGATTCGACATCGCATTTTGGCCCAAGCGCAACCGGGTTGCCATGCCTGATGTGCTTTTTTGACCATCTTCAGGCTGAGAAAAATCAGCTGTGACCAAGGTGAGATATTGCTTCAGGCGATTACTCCGGCCACGGCGCGAATACGATGGCTCTCACTATCCGTCACATAGACGACACCGGCATGCACCACTACGCCGTGGGGCCGATTAAGCTTACAGGCCAGGGGCCTGCCGTCGGGCCCATCGCCACGTTCTCCACTACCCAATACTGTGTCAATAATTCCACTGCCCAAAGCCAGACGGCGTATCACATGATTCTCCGTGTCTACTATGTACAGGCTGTGGTCCGAAGCCGAATAGGCGATACCCTTGGGTCCGTTGAAGCTGGCATCGATGGCCGCACCGCCGTCACCGCTATAGCCCTTCATACCACCCCCGGCGATGCGCTGCAGGCGGCTACCTTCCAGGTCGAGTTGATAGACTGCATTGCCCTCTCTGAGTACCAGGTAAGCATTGCCGTCAGGGTCTGTACACAGAGAGCGGGGACCCAGCAGCGGGGTACCGGTCAAGGGCCCGCTGTCTGGCGTAGCGACTCGCTCACCGGTGCCGGCCAGGGTGGTGATGATGCCGGATTCCATGTTTATGGTACGCACGCGGCTATTGCCTATATCGCAGATCAAAAGATTGCCGCGGGCATCGAAGGCGATGCTATGTGGTTGTCTAAGCTGGGCCGCGCTGGCAGCTCCACCATCTCCCGAGTAGCCTGCTTCAGAGGTCCCGGCAAGCGTTGACACCATGCCAGTATCACCATCAATTCGACGGACGGTGTGAGAGTCTCTTTCCACCACGAATAGATGACCGTCCTTATCGAAGCGGATCTCGTGCGGCGCCGCGAACGAGGCCTGCAAGGCTGGACCGGCATCGCCACTATAGGCACTTTCACCGCTGCCGGCGACGGTAGTTAGCCGCCCCGAGCCCAGATCCAGGCGCCGGGTACGACCCGTATTCACCTCACAGAAATACAGCGCCCCATCCGGACCGACCACAACACCATAAGGATTGTTGATCGGGGTCGCAGTAGCAGGCAGGCCGGCGGATCCCTCTGTTTCATAACCCGCTACACCCGTACCGGCAACAGTAGCGACGAGTGTTTGTTGAGCGCGGCTGAAGTGGGGGATGGTGAGTGCAGAGGCAGCGCCCAGCACGCTATGGATGAAGTTGCGTCTTAACAAAAACTGACTCCTTCGGTATAGGTCAGGGGTTTGCGATCAGCTGTCCCTGTCTGTCGTCAGACTGACAAATTAGTATTGTTTTTTAGCGCTGTCCCCAATACTCTCATATCCCTGAGGTGTGGAACTAATAATATGGGCTCGAGACTAGCCCTTGGTCACCCTCAGAGCCCCGAGGAATGAATCAGAGGATTACACCATGTGCGATGAAGATACCCAAAGAGATGTAGAAAATTTCCTGAATCAGTCGGGAGAGATGTCACGGCGTAAATTTGGCAAACTCTCCGCTGCCGTAGGCCTGGCCGTATTGTTACCCCCAGTTGCCAATGCCCAGGCCGTCACCGAAACCGATGTGGAAGTAACGACCGCCGATGGCGTGGCCGACTGCTACTTCGTTCACCCATCCAGTGGCAGTCATGCTGGGGTTATCATCTGGCCAGATATTCTTGGCCTGCGCCCGGCTTTCCGAGCCATGGGCAAACGCCTGGCGCAATCAGGCTATGCCGTACTGGTGGTAAATCCATTTTACCGCGACGCGCGATCTCCAGTAGTAGAAGAGGGTGCCAGCTTCGGGACCCCGGAGGTTCGCAATCATGTTCTGCCGATGGCGCGCAACCTCAATGCCGACACGCATTTTACTGACTCTCTGGCGATGGTGAGCTGGCTGGATCAACAGGGTGCGGTGGATACCAGCCGCAAGATCGGCACTACCGGATACTGCATGGGAGGTCCCATGGTCATGCGTAACATGGCGGCGGTACCCAGCCGCGTGGGTGCCGGAGCCACCTTCCATGGTGGGGGACTGGCCACGGATGCCGACAATAGCCCGCATCTGTTAATCCCCGACATGAGAGCAGCGATGCTGCACTGCGTCGCCGAAAATGATGACGAGAACGATCCCGAGGCCAAGAACACCCTCAGAGAGAGTTATGCCGCTGCCGGTATATCTGCGGAGATCGAGGTGTATGCAGGGACACTCCACGGTTGGTGTCCACCGGACTCTCAGGTTTACAACGAGGCCCAGGCGGAGCGAGCCTGGAGTCGATTGCTGAACTTGTTTGAGACTGCATTGGCCTAGATGTCCGCCAGGGATGTCGGTGCGCCAAACCGACATCCCACGGTTCTGCCACCGAACCCGTTCGATTCAGCACCGGCCTGGACCACAAGCAATGGTGTCAGAGTAGCAACTCCGAAACACCACAGATTCATCGCCGAGCCGGTCCAATCCAGCACTGGGCCGGGATTCACGCCAGTGCTGAACACAGGGGAGCCTTGTGCCCTTATCCCCTGGCAGACGATAAATTTTCATTGAAAACCATTATTGGAGTTTGATTGCCCGTAATCGATTTTAATTTCCCGAATTCCTGCTAGAGAATAAAAACCTGAAGTCGCTAATTCCATTGAATCGCGACTACCAAAAATAGGAGGGTTTCCATGTCCAGTAAATCCACTAGCAACCAAAACCGATGTTTGGCGCGGCTAATTTTTCAATGTTTCTTCACCGGGCTCGCGTTGTCTGCGATAGCCACCCCGGCCATGGCCCAACACGTCAATGACAGGACCGGATCGCCCGAGGAATGGCGCTATATCGGTGGCGACGCCGGGCACACGCGTTCCACGCCCTTGGACCAGATTGATGCTGGGAATTTCGGGAATCTGGAAGTGGAGTGGGACTGGAGCGACACCAGTTTCGGCACCACACCCCCCCGCGCCACTCCGGTGTATGCAAACGGCAAGCTCTTCACCGTCGCCGGTGCCCGCCGCCACGTGGTAGCGATAGATCCGGTTTCCGGAGAGACCCTGTGGACATTTCGGGAACCGAATACCTTTCGTTGGGAATACTCCATGCGGGCAGCCTGGGGCAAAGGGGTGGCCTATGCGGAAATAGATGGCAGGGGCGTGGTTTTCATCGTCACCCCGGCCTTTTTTCTCTATGCGCTGGACGCCAACACCGGTGCGCCTCTGGAGAATTGGGGAGCCCCGGTCCCATTGGCCGATTTTCCCCAAACCGGTGTGGTCGATCTACTTCCCGACTTGATTTCAGATTGGGGTCCGTGGCTGGATTCCGGTCAGACCTATGATCCGAATATCGGTATTCCACTGGAGCTTGGCTATATTACCAACTCATCACCGCCCATCGTCGTTAACGGCACCGTCATAGTCGGCAATTCTGCCGAGCAGGGCTATAACCAGACCAGGCAGGAGAATGTGCCCGGCGATATTCTTGCCTATGACGCCAGGACGGGTGAGCACAAGTGGAAGTTTCATGTGATTCCACGACCCGGCGAAGTAGGCAACGAGACCTGGGAAAATGATGCCTGGTCCTATACCGGTGATGTCTCTTCCTGGGCGCCGCTGTCAGCCGATCCTGAGCGGGGCATCGTCTACATACCAACCAATGCGGCCACAATCGATTTCTATGGCGGCTTTCAGCCCGGGGATAATCTGTTCAGCGCCAGCCTGATCGCGCTCGATGTAGCCACCGGTGAGCGCCGTTGGCATTTCCAGATGGTGCATCACGATGTCTGGAACAACGACACCCCGACGGCGCCATTGTTGATGGATGTCACGGTAGATGGGCGTAGAGTCCCCGGCGTATTCCAGGCCACCAAGCAGGCGTTTCTCTATTCCTTCAACCGGGAAACTGGCGAGCCTATCTGGCCCATCGTGGAACGGGCGGTGCCGCAGTCGGAAGTACCGGGAGAGCAGCTGTCTCCAACCCAGCCTTTTCCCACCAGACCTGCGCCCTACGACATACAAGTCCTGAACGAGGACGGTTTAATCGATTTTACGCCGGAATTGCGGATCGAGGCTCTGGAAATTGTTTCAGAATATCGGCTCGGCGGCATCTTTAATCCACCGATGCAGAAGGACAACCCCCAGGGCTTGATCGGCTCGGCCTGGTGCCCGGGCGAACTGGGGGGCACCAATATTACTGGACCACCTGCAGCGGATCCATCTACCGGCATCATCTATACCATCTCGCGCACCAATTGCGGCTGGCGCACCATCGTGCCAGGGGAAGAACGGGACCTGCTGTTGGAGCGGCCAACCGGCACCACCATCGCCGACTACGCAGTTGGACTAGGCACACCAAATGGCGTACGCGGCCCGCAGGGCTTGCCATTGGAGAAGCCGCCCTATAGCCGAATTACCGCGATCGATCTCAATACCGGGGATCATTTGTGGTGGATTCCCAATGGCGGCACGCCGCGATTCATTCAGCAACACCCTGCGCTAGAGGGTATCGATATTCCACCCACTGGAAATATCAATCACTCTGCCCTGATGGTAACCCCGGACATGTTATTACACACCGCCATTGGAGACGATGGCGTCACGCCCTATCTGTTTGCGATAAACAAGGCCACCGGTGAAAGGTTGGGGAGTGTGGAGTCGCCTGGTCTCGGCATGTACGGCTTGATGTCCTACATGCACGATGGCAAACAGCGCATCATCTTGCAGACACCGGGACAGTTGGTGGCTTTCAGCCTGCCTGACTAAAGGGAATTTGAATTGGCCAGGAGTCGGCTGCGCTTATTAAAATAGGCATCGACTTGCCAGGAACGCACCTGTCTGCCATTTATATCGATTAATCGCACATCGCTCCGGCACGCTGCCCTAGGACCTGGCAGCGGCTTCTGGATGATTGCCTGGCCGGTTGTGATCCGATATCAAAACCTAACTGACATAGGCCTCGCCGGGCTTGCAGATCTTGGTACCGGTGGGGAAAATTGCTGAAATTCGGTGCCTCGGTCCCGTATTTCGGCAGGAAAAGCAGGATGGACTTCATAAGGGATAGCTTTTATTCTGGGAATGCTCGAATTGCTAATGTGGCGACACGTAGCAGCAGACGCTGCTACACGCCAGACTCACTACTCGATGCAAGCATCCATAAGTGACCCCTGCCACATCCTGGGGTCAAAACTAGCCGGGGAAACCACATGATTAACCGACGCCAATTTACCCTGGGCGCCACCGTTGGTGCCGTGTCCTTAACTGCGAGCTGCTTTAAGCCCTCAGCCTTTGCCGCCGGCACCCCCACCGGGGACGCTCTCATCATTGACGCCATGGGGGAGATTCGGGAAGTATATACGGATGAGCTGTGCCTGGAGATGATCGATTCAGGCCTTAATGCCGTCACCGTCACCCTGTGCGACCCGAAGTCCTTTGAGGCGGAGGCCTATGAATGGGCAATTGACGGTGTGCTGAAATATGACCGCCTTATCGCCAAAGAGTCTGCATTCTGGATGAAAGCGACTGCGGTTGATGATATTCAGAAGGCGCGTGAGCAGGGCAAAATCGCGTTGTTCTATCTGTTTCAGAATTCGACCCAGTTCGGCAAGGATGTCGATAACGTGGATGTATTCTATGGCCTCGGTGTGCGCTCCAGCCAGATCACTTATAACTACCAGAATTGGGCCGGGGCTGGCTGCAATGAGCTCAATGGATCGGGATTGACAATCTTCGGACACGAACTCGTCGAAAAGATGAATGATGTTGGCATGTTGATCGATCTGTCTCACGCCAGCATGGGGACCATGGCCGATACCATCGCCGCATCTCGCACCCCTGTCATCACTTCCCATTCATGCTGCAAGGCGCTGTTTCAGCATAACCGCAATACGACCGATGAGAACATTCGGGCGATAGCGGACAAAGGGGGCCTCTTCGGCGTTACCCAGATGCGGCCGTTCATGACCCGGCAGATCGACGACGCGGTGCATTTCTACTATCAGCACATCGAACATGCTATCAATGTAGGGGGGATTGACCACGTCTGTATCGGCAGTGATCGGGATCACCGTCGGCTGGTGTTGTCAGAGGAATACCTGGAAGAGCTGCAAAGGGAAGAAGGAGAGAATTTCGACCGCTCGCAGTGGCCACTGTACTTCGAGGAATTGAATGGGCCACGCCGGATGGAGACCATCTGGGACGGTTTGGCAGGGCGTGGCATGAACGCCCGCGATCTCGAGAAACTCTTCGGCTTAAATCTTCAGCGCTTGTACCAGGAGGTGATTGGCTAGCTTAGAGCTTAAGCTAGCCCCATTCGCAGTGGCAAGCCACATCAATTGCGATGGCTGCAACTAAGCGAACCAGAATCGAGAGTGTCCCAATAACTGTGTAACTGTCTATTACTAACCCAGATAATGGGTGAGGATAGGCAGGTACGCAGAATAAATTACAGTCTCAATTTGCAGCACGATACACCAATAGTACCCACATAGTTAACAGCACGATCCAGCTTGAAAAATATGCATAGACTCTTGGCCAAATCTCATTCTTCCCTGTATGAATATATGTGTGAACTACTCGTACAAGAACATATACCCAAGCTAATACAAAAAACGGTGTGCCGGTGAGACCTGTAGCTATCCCCACCAAGCAACAAACGTAAAATAGAACTGGTGCTTCGTACAAATTGGAAAAATGACGGGCAAGCTTTGCTGATGCCTCGGGCTCATTTCCATCTTGGTATGTTTTGAAATACGATACATCCACGGTTCCTTCGGCAACGAATTTCGATCTAGCACGAAATAGCCTTATAACAACCGAAAATGTGAGTACAACCATAGCGAACATGGGATAAATCAATCTGTAGTCTTCCATGCAAATACCTTTTCAATGGGCCTGAAATCACCACTTGGTTCCAGGAACACATAACGCTTTTAATAAGGGACAAAGCGCTTTGTCCCGCTTTGCTTTGTTTGTTATATGGCGCTATCGACATACTCCCTTTTATGCTTTTTCGCCTTCTGCCATATTTTTAATAGTCTCAAAACAACCGATAATAAGCCGACTTGCATCGAAAGGGACCTCCCCTTCAACTTCTAAGGCTTTATCCTCGTGCATCTTTGCCTCAGAAGAATAGAATCTCTCCTTATCAGGCCATATTTGTAAAGATACAACTACTTTTTCTCCTTCTTTGATGGCCACGGCACGGTGGAAGTCAGTTTGCTTGCCGCGTGGGACAAAATCCTCCCAGCCATCAATAATCTCTATGCACCCGTACTTTTTGAATATTGCAGCACTCTTCACAGCCCATGAGTGATATAAATCCATATTCCGTTCTGGCACCGGGATTACGAGGACCGAGATGTACATATCCGCAGCTCCTATAGTGATTCTCCGGCTAGCACACAGTTGCTGACCGGGCTGGTTCTTATCCCGGGATGGGAACGCTAAGTTCCTGCGGCACAGCATAGCCTTTCTGAACAGCCGGTCGCTCCGCGATGCGTAGATACCAGTCTTTTAAACGGGGATAGTCATTCAAATCCATTTGCTGGAACTGGTAACGGGATATCCAGGGCCAGGTGGCGATATCCACGATTGAATAATCATCGGCAATGTAATTCTTGCCCCTTAGTCGAGATTCCAGAACCTGGTACAAGCGCGCATTTTCCTTGCTATAGCGCGCCTCAGCATAGGGCGACTTTCCTGGATTGAACTTGACGAAATGGTGAGTCTGACCAAGCATGGGGCCTATATGCCCCATCTGAAACATCAGCCATTCCATTTCTTGCCAGAACTGTGGACCAATCGAACTCATTAGTTTTCCAGTCTTGTGGGCCAGGTACATCAGAATTGCGCCCGACTCCATTAACCCAGTCCCGGTTTCATGATCGACTATGGCGGGGATTTTGTGGTTTGGGCTGATTGCGACAAAATCCTCAGTGTGTTGGTCCCCCTTGCTAATATCGATTGGAAAAACCCTGTAGGCAAGGCCCAGTTCCTCCAACATAATCGACACCTTGCGCCCATTGGGCGTACTCCATGTATACAGATCTATAAGTTGTCGGTCAGGATGCCTGGCGCGTTCTTGTTTGCTCACTGTCGACCTCCTCGCAGTTCAATAAACCAGACTATCACTACCGAGCTATATACTCCCCCTAAGCGGCAACAGCTTTGCATGGTTTGCGCACAGCGTCCGGTGGAAACGGCCATTGTGTTCTGCCGCTAAGTATTGCCTCGATCTGGCCTCAGCAATTACGAATAAAATCGTAATCGATGGGCTTGCCCAGATCGATGTTGTGGTGCACTGACGGCATGGGATATTTCAAGCCGGTGGCACAATTAAATAGCATCACCTGCTCATCTGACCTGATTCTGCCACTGGCCAGTTCCTGTATTAACGCTGCCAGCGTCGCTGCGCCTTCCGGGCATAGCAGGATACCTTCCGTCTTCGCGCATTCCTGGTGTGCTGCATTGATAGCGTCATCGCTGACAGCTACAGCAAAACCACCGGATTCTCGCACCGCATCCAGTATTAAGAAGTCTCCCACCGCCGCCGGCACCCTAATGCCGGATGCGATCGTACTGGCATCTGCCCAGGGTTCGGCGTGACGTGTGCCTTCATCAAATGCCTTGACGATGGGAGCGCAACCTTCTGCCTGCACTGCCACCATTCGCGGCCGCTTCGAGCCAATCCAGCCGATTGCCTCCAATTCGGCGAAGGCTTTCCACATGCCAATCAAGCCGGTGCCACCACCGGTGGGGTAAAGAATGACGTCAGGCACTTCCCAGTTCAATTGCTCTGCCAGCTCCAGCCCCATGGTTTTCTTGCCTTCGATTCGGTAGGGCTCCTTCAAGGTGGAAGCATCAAACCAGCCCATGGCCTGTTTGCCTTCTCCGACGATGCGGCCACAGTCGGTGATGTAGCCATTTACCAGGAATGTTTTCGCGCCCTGAAACGCTATTTCTTCGATGTTCACCCGCGGCGTATCTTCCGGGCAGAACACGTAGGTCTCGATATCAGCTGCCGAACAATAGGCGGCCAGGGCCGCACCGGCATTACCGTTGGTTGGCATCGCCATGGTGGTGATGCCGAGTTCCTTCGCCATCGCCACCGCCAGGGCTATGCCCCGCGCCTTGAAGGAGCCGGTTGGAAGCCTACCCTCATCTTTTATCAGAATCTCGCCGCATCCGTATCTAACTTGAAGTTTTGGCGCTGCTAATATCGGCGTCATCACCTCCCCCAGCCGCACTACATTGGCCGATTTTCTTAGGGGTAAAAACTCGCGATAACGCCAGAATTCAGGCAGCCGCGATTTCAGATCGTCCTTCGAGATGGCTTTGCCCAGAGCGTCGAGATCGTACTTCACCAGCAACGGTTTGCCGGCTTCTGACAAACCATGTAACTGATCGGCTGGATAAACCTTGCCGGTATAACTGCATTCAAGGTGGCTTACAAAAGTGGGGTACTCGTTCATGTAGTCCTCTTCAGTCGTTACAGTCGGAACATCTTGTTAATCAAACCATCGTCGGCGATGCCGTGATAAATCGCTGCACCAATATGTAATGTAAGCACTGCCAGCAATGCCCAGCAACTCCACAGGTGCAGACCGGAAAAAAGAATATTGAGATCGTCATTTTCTTCCGCCCACGCCGGCAGATTCAGAACCCACCAGAAGGAGGTCTCCCAACCACTATAGGAAGAGGAGAGGTAACCACTAAGGCAGCAAGCGGCAATTAGCAAATACATAATGAGGTGATCGAGTACCGCCAATTTTTGCCTTCGATCCGGATTATTCAGATGACGATTGCCGTTGTCAGCAATTCGAATCGCCGCCATCGTCACGGTGATCAGCAACACAGTCATACCGATATTTTTATGTAGTTGAAAAGGTAAAACCCGGTACGTAAATTCTGCGGATGGCAGGGGTAGGGACAACATCCACCAACTCGATGCAAACAGAAAGAACACCGAGCTTGCCAGCACCCAATGCAACATCACCGTGATCTTTGGCAAGCGTTCCTGCTCTACCGATTCCCTGCTCAAGTTCGACTCTCTTGTTGCATCACTTTAAACGCCGCCATAAGCAGGCACAAGTGGATAAAGAACCACAACAACAGTGGCCACAAATATTGCGCCCGTAATAGCGGACCTGTGTTCAGCGCGGCGGTGAACGCGGCCACATCCAGCAGCACCAGCAGGGAAAAACTGATGACACCCAGCTTGATGAAGCGAGGACTGTCGTTGACCAGGCCAAACCCTGCGACCATGGAGGCAAGGGCCGCACCACAACCCAGCAATGACAAGCCGATCTGAAAGGGACGAAACCAGGGAGGACTCGAGGCCAGGATGATTTGCACTGAGCTGACCATTAACTGGCATTCCTTTAAAGACAACCCCTCCTCCGCCAATTCATCGGCACGACAGTCTGCCGCCGTGCCTATTTCTGCTGCAGAGCCGGGAGCTATTACAATCTGCTTGAGGAGTTCATTAGCCTGATTTGCCAATAGCAGCAAGGCAAACAACAGGGCAATTACACCCAGCCAGGTCCGGCCCGTTGTGACCCTGTCATTCTGATTCATGAAGGACTCAAACCGGTTTCAGCTCATTCAACCTGATTCGAGTACTTGTCTCGAAAGCGCTCGTAGAGTTGTTGCTGGGTTCCAAATAAATCAATATCCCGGCCCTGAATGTAGGCGCCAAGGACTTGGCTGCTACGCATGTCCAGCGCATCACCGACCGAGATAAACAAGGTTGCATCCTTACCGACTTCCAGCGTGCCGATGCGGTCGTCTATGCCCAGTATTTCCGCATTGTTCTTGGTGATAAGGGTCAATGCACTCTCCGGATCGAGGCCATAGGCGGCCGCCGTTCCCGCCAGAAACGGCAGATTCCGCTGCGACTGGATACCGGTTGCACCGCCGCCCAGACCGACTTTCAGTCCGGCTTCACTGAGCAAGTAGGGCATCCGAAAAGGACCATCGGTATCATGCCAGGCCATTTCCGGCAGGTCATGCACCGCCTCGTAGATGACAGGAATATCTTCTGCCAACAGCAGATCCTTGACCATGAGCGCCTCGCGGCCACCTACCAGCACCACGTCCGCGATTGGGTAGCGGCGAGCGAAGCGCACCGCAGAAATAATTTCCTTGGCCTCATCGGCATGAATAAAGAGCTTTGCCGAGCCATTAAACAAAGACCGCATGGCCTGTAAATTCAGATTCAGGGGCTCTCCGGTATAGGTCTGCGCACTCTGGAACAAGGAGTGTAACAGCTGCACGGAGCCGGAGTATTCCTCGTTATCTACAGTCTCGAAGCGAAACGTGTCCGCATTGCGCCGTCGGGTTTTTAACCGTGGCCAGTATAGATGCATGCCATCATCGGTGCGCAGTGCTGCATCTTCCCAATTCCAGCCATCCAGCTTCATCAGCGAAGAAGAACCCGATACCAATCCACCCTGCGGTGTCACCTGGGCAGTGAGAATGCCATTGAAGCGGTGCGTGGAAATTATTTCTGAATCCGTATTGTAGGCGATTGCCGAGCGCACGCTGGCATTGATATCACCCTCCTCCTCGAAGTCAGCAGTGGCGCGACTGGCACCTACTTCGGTCAACCCGAGACTGGTATTGGGTAGTACAAAGCCAGGATACACATGGGTTCCCTGCAGGTCGATGACCCTATGGTTGCTCAGATCAATAGCGTCATCGGCGGCTGCCACCGCCGTGATGATGCCTTCGCTAAACGTGATCACGCCGTCGGCAATCACTTCGCCATTGCCAATATGAATAATCGCGCCTACAATTGCGATCGGCTCACTCTGGTCGGCGGCTGGCTGCGGCACCAGGGCGATTGCCGATGCACTCAATACCATTGCAATAAATCCGGACAACAATCGAACCAGGCCGGCAAACCATATTTTTATATGCGCCTCCATGCTTAATCCTCCCTGCCGATGGCCGCAATGATGCGGGCGCGCTCATTGGCGATCTGCTCCCGCATCGCCAGATCTTCATCGCGATCGTAATAGGGTGTGCCTTCGATCCAGGTAGTTTCCACGCCCGCATAGATCGAAAGCGGGTGGTCGGACCACAGCACCAGATCGGCGTCTTTGCCTGGCCGAATACTTCCTATCCGATTATCCAGGTGCAACAATATTGCCGGATTAATGGTTACCTGTTTAAAGGCGTCGATTTCGCTCAGCCCACCATATTTTACGGATTTCGCCGCCTCCTGATTCAGGCGCCGCGACATCTCAGCGTCGTCAGAATTAATTGCGACGACGACACCGGCTTGCTGCATCAATGCGGCGTTATAGGGGATGGCCTGAAAGGCCTCCCATTTGTATCCCCACCAATCAGCAAAGGTGGAACCACCGGCGCCATGCAATGCCATCTTGTCGGCAACCTTGTATCCTTCAAGAATATGAGTGAAGGTATTGATGTTGAAATCAAAACTATCAGCAACATTGATTAACATATTGATTTCGGATTGCACGTATGAGTGGCTGGTGACATAACGTTCGCCGTTGAGGATTTCCAGCATGGTCTCGTCTACCAGATTACGGCGGGGAGCAGTCACATTTCGGCGCTGTGATCGTGACAATCTACGATAATCGTTCCATTTTTTCTCATACTCCCGTGCCTGGGAAAAGGCATTCACATAGACCTGCTCCACCCCCATTCGGGTTTGCGGATAACGAATAGAAGCCGGACTACGACTCCTTTTTACGTTTTCCCCCAATGCAAATTTGATGAACTCATCCGCGCCCTCGATGAGTAGTTCACTGGAAGGTCTGCCCCAGCGCATCTTGATGATTGCCGACTGACCACCGATAGGGTTCGCAGAACCATGTAACAACTGTGCGGTTGTTACGCCACCAGCAAGATTGCGATAGATGTTAATGCTTTCCGAATCCAGCACATCTTTCATTCTTACCATGGCGGAATTCGCCATGGTTTCATTAATATTGAACAGGGCGATATGGGAGTGTTCGTCGATGATGCCCGGCGTTAAATGCTTGCCCGAGCCATCAATCTCCAGCACGCCATCGGCCGATAAATCGTTGCCGACCTCCGCGATCTTGCCGGCACGCACCAACACATCCGTAACCAGCGTACCGGCCTCCTCATTGGTCCAGACCATGGCGCCGCGAATCAACATATCCTGCCGCTGCGGCATGGATTCACGCCCATAGGCGACGAAGGGATAGAGGATGGCACCGGGGACAGCGGCATCTGCAGTAGACTCTGCGGCCTCTTCAGCACTGGATTCGGCTTCGATCTCACCGGTTCTTAGCAGTTGCCAGCTAAGCAACTCACCGGCAGGCGAGCGTCCATTGCCCTGCCATCCGCCCGTTACCGGCCAGCCGTTGAGCCGGGTTCTATCGCCATTTTCTTCCAGGGCAAAACTGAGAGAAATCAAGTCATTGCCAAGCTCCAGCGCTACTGTTCGGCTTTCAGACTCGTCATCTGTTAGCAGTATCTTCGCCTTGTGTTTGCCCTCCTCGAAGCGCAGTTCAAGATCGTAGGATTCGCCAGCCATCAGCAGCTGATAACGGCCATCACTATCGTCGAAATCGGCTACCAGTACATGTTGTTTACCGCGAATCCAGTTTTCCAGCAGCAGCGAATCTTCAGCAAAAAGTTCTGCCGAAGAAATGACAAAATTCGCCAGGTAACCCGGCGCCAACTGGCCCAACTGCTCAGACACACCAAGCATTGCAGCCGGGGTCCTGGTGATGGCATCGAGAGCGGTTTGCGCCGGCAATCCACTGTTCACAGCCAGTCGCAGATTTTTCAAAAAATCATCGCCGCTGCCAGCGCTGGTAATCGCGAAGTCAATATCATGTTCGGCGAGAATTCCGGGATTGAACGGCGCCAGCTCCCAGTGCTTCAGGTCCACCAGTGAAATATTATCGGCAGCGATGGCGTCATCGACTTCTGGTGCCTCGGGAAAATTTACCGGAACGATCAGGGTGGCATTTGTTGCCTTGATCAGGTCCGCACGCTTGTAGCTGTCGCCGGCGCCCTTGAGTATGTATTGGACTTCAAATTCGTCTCCCACCTTGTCGGCGGTCAAAGCCTGCTGCCAGTTACTGACTTCCATTATCTGTGGCAATCCCTGGTAGCGATTCCAGGCCTCGAGCGACTCGTCTGTAAACGGACGTGGTGATTGCACAGCAAACCAGGCTGCATCCAGGTAGGTCTGCCGCAGCAGGGCGAAAGAGCCCATCAGGGACGAGGGCATGGATTGGGTCGAAGTACCCTTGGAAAGCGAGTAGTGAGCGGCAGCGTCTGGACTGATAATTGATTCACTGGCGCGCTCGTCACCGAGCGTGATCAGCGCCGAGGTACCACGGGCGATGCCGTCGGCACGCAAGCTCAAAACTGTCGAAAAACCCTGTTGACGAAATTTGTCCCTGGTCTCGGTAGCGGGAGAAAACGCGGTGCTGGCCCGGAAGCTGGCACGAATTGCGTCGTTGACGTTGAGAGCCAGGTCGCTGGAAAACAGGTTTTCTGCCGCACCGTTGGCATCCTCCCGTTCCAATTCGGGAATACCATAACCGGTGTAGATATCGATAAAGCCAGGGTAAATGAAGCGTCCCCCCAGATCGATCTCAAAATAGCCGTTGCTTAGCTCGCCACCCGCACGAACTTCTACCACCCTGCCATCGCGAATTAGCAGGGTGCCACCACTCAAAATCTCACCATCAGCCTGGTAAATATTGGCGTTGGTGAAGGCGAAGGCATTGCGTCGATCATCGGCAATGCCATTTGCTGTCAGATTGTCTTGCGCCAACACCGAAGGCGTTGAAATGGCGGCCAGGAACACCAGCCCTGTAGCGGTAAATCCTGTTCTGATTTTTCCCATTATGGATAAACTCCGATTAACAATAAGAGTCATTATGCCTGTGCTTCAGTATTTCGATTTTCAATGAGTTTACAGTCATATTCTGGCAATTATAAGAGCCGGAGCTTTTCTGGATAAAAGCCCTGGGGCATCACTGCATTATTCAGAGGTGCCCTAGTTCAATTCAGGTATACTCCCGAATCTGCGCTAGAAATCGACCCTGTTGGAGGCCCCAAAAAATGTCGTCAGCCCCGAAATTTCTATTTGCCACATTGTCTTCGATATTGCTCAGTTGCGGTGCCGAAGAAACACCACCCAACCCCAGCAGTAGCGACTCCGGGACGGCTGCAAATGCAGTCTCACAGGCCAGTAGCGCGCCTGCAAGTCCTGAGCTGGGAACCTTCGGCATCGATCTTAGCCACCAGGATACGAACACACGACCTGGCGATGACTTCTTCAGATATGCCAATGGGCTTTGGCTGGACACTTACGAGCTACCCGCTGATCGTAGTAATTACGGCTCCTTCGCGGTGCTGAGCGACAGGTCGGACCATAGAGTACGCACAATAATCAATGATCTCACGGCTATCGAACCCAGTACGGGGTCCATGGAGCAAAAGATCAGCGACTATTATCTTAGCTTTATGAATACAGAAATTCTCAATGAATTGGGCATCAGTCCACTGCTGCCCGGACTCGCTGCCCTGGCAGAAATTGACACCAGAGAAGAATTGATCGCCGCTTTCGGCCGTTCCCAGATCGACAATACCGCCAGCCCATTCGGATTCTATGTCGATGCCGACCGCAGCGATCCCGACCGCCACCAACTGGTTCTCTCGGTTGGCGGTTTGGGTTTGCCTGACCGGGACTACTATTTATTGGATACGGAAAAATTTGTTAACGCCCGGGAAGAATACGTGGCGCATATCGCGCGCATACTCGATTTCGCAGGGATCGAGGACAGCACGGCGAAGGCGCAGGGCATCCTCGAGTTGGAGTCTCAGATAGCCGAGCATACCTGGCCCCGTGCTCAACGACGAAACCGCGATCTGACATACAACCCAATGAGTTTTGATGACTTCCTGAACACCTACGCGGGCCTGGACTGGACTGCCTATTTTTCAGCAGCGGGCATTCAAAATCTGGAAGGTCTCAACGTAACTTATCCAAGTGCTATGTCGCCCATTATAGATCTGGTCAACAACCTGGCGGTGGACGAGTGGAAGAATTACATGACTTATCGCTTCATCGTCGATAGTGCCAGTACGCTGTCCGAAGAGATCAATGAGGAATCCTTCCATTTCTATTCTACAGTCCTCAATGGCGTGCCGGAGCAGCGGCAGCGTTGGGAAAGAGGCGTGGCCAGAGTTGGCTCACTCAACAGCCTCGGNGAAGCCCTGGGCCAGGTCTATGTCGAGCGTCANTTTCCGGAAGCCGCCAAGCAGCAAATGGAAGCGCTGGTGGAAAACCTGCGNANGGCTCTGGCGCAAAGCATCGAGGAGATAGACTGGATGGGTGCGGCCACCAAGGCCGCGGCCAACAAGAAGCTGCAGTCTTTCCGACCCAAGATCGCCTACCCCGATGAGTGGCGCGATCTTTCTTCCATCGAAATTACCCGGGATGGCCTGTTCGCCAATGCGCAGAACGTGCGCGAGTTCAATTATGCGGACGAGATAGGTCGGCTGGGGCAAGCCACCAACCGGGAAGAGTGGGGCATGACGCCACAGACAGTAAATGCCTATTACAACTCTTCATTCAATGAAATTGTTTTCCCTGCCGGCATATTGCAACCACCATTTTTTGATCCGGCTGCCGAGCTGGCAGTCAATTACGGTGGTATCGCCGCGGTTATCGGACATGAAATGGGCCATGGTTTCGACGACCAGGGCTCGAAGTCGGACGCGCTGGGAGTACAACGCAATTGGTGGACCGATGCGGATCGCGCCAATTTCGAAGTGCTGACCACGGCGTTGGCGGCACAATATAGTCGCTTCGAGCCAGTGCCGGGTTATTTTATAGACGGCGACTTTACCCTCGGTGAAAACATTGGCGATGTCGGTGGATTGTCGCTGGCCTATCGTGCTTATCATATGGCGCTTGCCGGTGAAGAGACACCGCTTATAGATGGCTTCACCGGTGACCAGCGCTTCTTCCTCTCCTGGGCACAGGTTTGGCAGCGCAAGTATCGCGAGGATGCACTGATTCAACGCCTGACTACTGACCCCCACTCTCCAGCCGAGTTTCGCGTTAACGGCGTGGTGAGAAATTTCAATGAATGGTATGAGGCTTTCGATGTGCAGGCGGACGATGCCTTGTATTTACCCGCGGCAGAGCGCATTCGAATCTGGTGACACGGAGTCAATTATGAAAGTGACGCAAATTCTCCTGCTACTCAGTGTGGTAGCTTTCGGCAACGCCCTGGCGCAGGATAATTATGACATCATCATCAGGGGCGGAAAGATTATCGATGGCTCCGGGAATCCCTGGTATGAAGCCGACGTCGGTATCACTGATGAGCGGGTGACGGCAATCGGTAATCTCAGCCCAGACTCGGCAACAACTCTCATCGACGCCACCGGCTTGATTGTTGCCCCCGGCTTTATCGATCCCCATACCCATGCTATTCGCGGTATTTTCGATGTGCCCACAGCAGAAAGCGCCTTACTTCAGGGTGTGACTACCTTGACCGAGGGCAACGATGGCAGTTCGCCCTTTCCCATCGATGCGCATTATCAAGCTATCATCGAAAAACAGATCAGCCCAAACTGGGCTGTCTTCGTTGGTCAGGGCACGATCCGATCGATCGTCATCGGTAGCGAAGATAGGGCCGCGACCCCTGCCGAAATGCAGCGCATGCAAGACATGATTGCGCAAGCCATGGAGCAAGGTGCACTGGGGATCTCGACCGGCTTGTTTTATGTACCTGGCAGCTTTACACCCACCAGCGAAGTCATCGAGTTATCCAAAGTTGCGGCTGCTTACGGCGGCATCTATATATCCCATATGCGTGAGGAAGCGGCGCAGTTAATCGACTCGGTTCAAGAGACTATACGCATCGGCGTGGAAGCGAATATTCCGGTGCAGATGACGCACCACAAGGTCATTGGCAAGGGAAATTACGGGGCTAGCGTGGACAGCCTGCGTCTGGTTGACGAGGCCCGGGCCCGCGGCATCGACATAAGCATCGATCAGTACCCTTACACCGCATCACAAACAGGCATCGTTGCGCTGATTCCACAATGGGCACAGGAGGGTGGCAACGAACGCCTGCTGGAGAGGATTGCCAGCCCGGAAACCCGGGGCACCGTGAAAGCCGCAATCGTCGACAAGATTCTCTACGATCGCGGCGGCGGCGACCCGGAAAATGTAGTGATCTCGCGCAATCCCCGGGATCGGTCCATGGAGGGTAAAAACCTTGCCGAACTAACGCTTGAGGCCGGCATGTCGCCAACGCCCGAAAACGCCGCCGATGTGGTAATGGATATCGTAAAGGCCGGTGGCGCTACGGCTGTCTATCACGCTATCGGTCCCGAGGACGTGGATCGCATCATGCAACATCCGGCCACTGCGATTGGCTCCGACGGTCCGCTTTCCGTATTCGGAGTCGGTGCACCCCACCCACGTCAGTATGGCACCTTCGCTCGCGTACTCGGCCATTTTGTCCGCGAACGGGGCGTGATCACGCTCGAAGATGCGATACGCAAGATGAGCAGCCTGACGGCGCAGCGGCTGGGAATTCGCGACCGGGGTTTGCTGGCAGAGAATTACTATGCCGACATCGCCGTGTTCGATGCCGATGAGATAATCGACATGGCGACCTTCGAAGAGCCGCACCAGTATGCCGTGGGCATGAAGTACGTGCTGGTGAACGGGCAGCTCGTGGTCGAGGATGGCCAGCACACGGGCAGGCGACCCGGAAAGATCCTTTATGGCCCCGGTTATACGGGTCGCTGAATGTAGTCGCTATTCGAATTTTTGCTTATTCTGAGGATAGACCCCATTTGTGGTGTCAGTATGGTGAGATTCGCCATTTTTGGCTATTTTCCACACTTTTTTCTCGCTGCATGTTTTATCCCATTGTTTTTACTGGTATTTCCTGGTTGGCACGCAATTCGCAACTAATACCCTTCAGGCATCTAAACACCAGAGATAACTCGCCGCCGTAGCGGAGAAAAATATGAAAGCACTAGGCAATTTAGCAGTCATCTTCCTCGTCATCCTCGGCCTGCTGGCCCTGATTCCACTTATCTCCTTAGGAGTCACGGTACTGGGTACGGTGATGGTAATAGCCATCTGGGTACTACCTATATGGATAATTGCTAGCTCGGAAAAGACCACAGGGTTTGAAAAAATTGCCTGGCTGCTGGCAATGGTCTGCCTGTCTTGGTTTGCCTGGGTATTTTATTTTTTCCTGGCGCCGATCAAACCCAGGCATCGTTACTATTACTAGACAGTCCTTGCAGTAACGCATCCGCCAGCAACCGCTTCTAATGCCTTCCGCTTCAGGTATCATATGGTGCCAGGATACAGGATAAGTTGATGCCAATAATAGATGTCGAGAATCTCAGCAAGAAGTATCCACTGCCGGATGACAAGTCGAAATCATTCTTCGCCGTCGACGGCATTTCCCTGAAGATCGAAAAAGGCGAGATCTTTGGTATTCTCGGACCCAACGGTGCCGGCAAGACCACCACGCTTGAAATGCTCGAAGGCCTGGTTGATATCGATGGCGGTTCGGCATACATCGATGGTATTGATGTGAAAGCTAATCCTTACGCAGTAAAAAAGATAATTGGAGTGCAGTTGCAGGCTAATGAGTACTTCGATAATACCTCCCTTGACGAATTGCTTACTTTGTTCGGCGCTCTGTATGAGCGCGATATAGATGTCTCTGACTTGCTGAACAAGGTAGACCTGCTTGACAAAGCCCATGCCAAACCCAGTCAATTGTCAGGCGGTCAAAAGCAACGGTTCTCCATCTCCTGTGCTTTAGTAAATGATCCGAAGATTTTATTTCTTGACGAACCAACTACTGGTCTGGATCCCCAGGCCAAACGTAATCTGTGGGACCTGGTACTCGAGCTGAACAAGTCTGGCAAAACCATCGTTCTCACCACTCACAATATGGAAGAAGCGGAATCCCTTTGTCGACGCATAGCCATTATGGATCATGGCAAAATTATCGCCGAAGACAACCCCCAGAACCTCATCCTGAAACATGCGCCGGAACCACCTGTTGCGCCACTACATGGCAACATCGAAGATGTGTTCTTGACCCTAACCGGCCATGCGCTAAGGGATTAAAAGTGGCTTTTATCTTTAGTAGAGTACAAATTCATCTGGCCAAGGTTTTCCTGAAAATATTCCTGCGCGATCGACAGTCAATTTTTTTCAGCCTGTTCTTTCCCATCATTTTCATGACGGTTTTTAGTTTCGCTAATAGTGGTGGGCAAGATCCAATCGATGTCGGGATTGTTAACAACTCCACGAGTCCTGTAGCCACCAACTTCACACAATTATTAATCGACAACCCCCTATTCAATGTCACTGTCGGCGAGGAATCTCGCTTGCACGAAGAACTGGTGGAAGGCAATCAGACCATGGTTTTGATACTGCCGGAGTCCTTCGATGAGCAAAGCGACGGCGCCGAGTTGAATTTGCTGGTCGATGCCGCCCAGGTGCAGCAACTGGGGCTTATCATGCCGGTGCTCGAACAAACGCTGATCTCCATAGAGCGCGAATTTAGAGATATCGAGCCGATGTTTAGCCTGTCCATCGAAGATGTACAGGCGCGATCCCAGAATTATCTTGATTTTCTGCTTCCCGGCTTGATGGCATTTACCCTGATGCAGCTGAGTATCGCGGGTAGCGGATTCAACATCGTCGAGTATCGCCGCAAGGGAATACTTAAGCGGCTGTTCGTAACACCTATCCAGCCACGGGATTTTATTGCGTCCATTGTTATGGCGAGAATGGCGATAATACTGATCCAATTGTCGGTGCTTATTGCCTTTGCTGTGTTGATGTTGAATGTCAGCATCGTCGGCAGTTTTGTGTCTTTTTACTTCATCGTGATCCTGGGAACATTTATCTTCCTGTGCCTGGGATTCTGCCTCGGCAGCATCGCCAAGACTCAACAGGCGGTGATGGCGGTGGGAAACCTGGTCATATTCCCGCAGATCTTCCTCTCCGGCGTGTTCTATCCGATCGAATCGATGCCGGAGTGGATCCAGCCAATTGCCTTTGTTTTGCCATTGAGCTTTGTTTCCACCAGCATGCGAGAAATCGCCAACAATGGCGCCTCGCTGTTCGCCATCGCCCCGAGCCTCATCGGCATTACCGTTTGGCTTGTCCTCTCTTTTATTCTGGCAACGCGCCTGTTTGTGTGGAAAGAAGTTGCCAACTAGACGGGCAGCGTGGGGATAAACGGCATCGAATCCAAATTCAGTGAATCCACGACCGCCCGGGTCTAGGCGGCGAGCATTTCTAGGTCTGCTTCCGGACTTGTCGAAGCATACGCTACATTGAAAAATCCCTATTGGGGGTCCCAGGCAGATCGAGTTGCCGCCTCTAGAAATTTTTGCCTATTGTCATCACTGGGCGGTGGTTCTGAGTCACCGAAGATTGCACGAATCCAATGACCATCGGTAGGGTTTGGGAACAGGATATAGTTGCGACCGTATAAATCCCGATCTGCCTCCATTAATTCAAGTCTTGCATCGACATCGGTGGAATAGTACTTGCGAGAAAAATCATTGAGGTTATCGCCGAGGAAGGCCACGATTTCGTATTCCTCGGCTATTCGCTGTTGCACGATTTCCTTGTTGGAAGAAGCGCGCAAGACGGTGAGGTGTTCCTCATCGACGTTGGGAAAACCGACAGCCTGGAGATTTCCCAGAGCCAGCTCGAAAGTCTCTTCACCCTGATCCCGATTAGTGACATAGAATACTTCCACCTGGTTCGCTGAGCAGAAGCGCAGGAATTCCAGGGCGCCAGGACTTGCGGTAAACCGATTTTCCACCACCCAACGATCCCAGCTGTCATCATCAAAAAAATCCTCGCCCTGGTTTATCAGATAACCCCAATAGCCGTTTGCCAGCAGCAAGGTTTCATCCACATCGCTCACTATAGCCAGGGGTCTGGCACCTGACTCCCGCCTGGCCAGTGCCAGTTCAACTCGCATCCTCGCCAGGCTGAAGCCCTGATAAAATAGGGCA
Organism: Gammaproteobacteria bacterium; assembly: GCA_002731775.1. GTDB lineage: Bacteria > Pseudomonadota > Gammaproteobacteria > Pseudomonadales > Pseudohongiellaceae > UBA9145. Next base: position 49,869 of record PCCP01000040.1, on the reverse strand, counting down.
CGATGTTCCGCCGCCGCCTGTTTCCAGGCGACGGCATAGATGAGATTGTTCCGCAAATTCTCACTTCCTGCCGGTTGCGACTGTACATTTTGCGCCACCACCTGGCTTGCAATAGCGATCAACAACAACAGCACAAAGTTTCTTCGGAAATTTCTGACTAGGACCATGGGCTTCTCTCGTGGGTTTCTGCTTATTAATAATTGCGTGTTTGAATTGAGTTTAATATGGAAATAGCAATCCTATCTGTACTATATTGCATCAGAATCAGCGCAAATCCACTCCAATTCACACACAAGCACACAGATGTGGGCAATATTGAGGCCTTATGATCAAAATCTACCGCCAACTCATTCTCCTGACAACGTTATGCATCTGTAGTGCGAGCCTTTCGGCGCAGACATACCGAATCCTGATTAGCAATGATGACGGCATCGAATCGCCATTGCTTGCGGCCTTACAGCAGGAACTGGCAAAACTGCCGGATGTCGAAGTGGTGGTGTCGGCACCGAACGAAAACCAGTCCGGCAGTAGCATGTCCTCAATCGGTGGGCCGACTGTTGTGGACCGCTATTACCAGGATGGCAGTTTCTTTGGCTATAGCGTACACGGCAGACCATCAAATGCCGTGACCTTCGGCTTGCAGGTGCTGGGCAGGGACGATGCATTTGACCTGGTGGTATCAGGGATTAACCAGGGTGCCAATGTAGGAGACGTGTCACACGCGTCGGGCACGGTAGGTGCCGCGATGCGGGCGCTGTACCTGGGCGTCCCGGCCATTGCCATATCACAGGAAATTGAGGACGTTAATACTGCGGCATCTGCGAGATTTGCAGCGCAACTGGTTGCCAGATATCAACAGCAGGGCGCACCCGAAGGCGTACTCATCTCGATCAACATCCCGGCGGGGGAGTTAAAAGGAGTCGCAGTCAGGCCCATGGGCGATTCCTATTTACAAACAGGCTCCTATGAGTTGATCGAAGATTCCGACAATCGGCTGACTTATGAGCGTGAACGCATCCGGGTTCAATCGACGGATGCGAGCACGGATACCTATTCCTACCAGCAAGGCTATATCACATTGACGCCGATCAAGTTTGATTGGACGGCTCACGAACTCATCGATGAAGTGAAAAACTGGGATCTCCAATTGGTCGAGTAGTTGTCAGTGCTGGTCAAATTGCCGTGTGGGCAATCGCACGAGCTAAGGAGCCGAGGCTGAATTTTGTTAGAATTTGAACATATCGTACAGGTCAATGACTTCGGTGATTCTAGCTTGTCTGTCCTGACCCGGAACCAGCTTTGGCAAGGTCTGGTGCTTCGCGCCCACAGCCCGGATAAATTTGTGCAAGGTTTGCAATGTGCCTCAGAGCAGATATCGGACAATGAATTCATGCGCGCAGTACAGGCGGGAGCGTCAAACTTTCGTGAGAGCGTTATCCTCTATCCTCAGGAGAAAATCTGTACCCGAACTGTCGACGACCCGACCCAGATCAGTGCCGAGAGTACCACCTGTATCGAAGAACCTGAGGCGGGTTCCCTGTTTGTACGCTTCAGCTACAGAAGGGATCTGGGCAGCCATGACCAACAGGTGAATGTGGGCGAACACCTGAAAGCCGCCTATGTAAGGGTTGATCGAGATGCCATCGCCATGATCAGGATGCTGGCGGAGAGCCGGCGACTCGGTCAGCTTATCAACTAGGGCATCTCCGAATAATGGCAGACGGGTTTTTGATTCCCACCGCCGAATTGGTTTATTCTCTGACTCCACCAGCTATTTAACTGCAATCCAACTGGAGCATCCAGGCCATGAAAATACCAATAAAGCTAGCCGCTATCCCGTTGTTGATCTTCACCTATTTCGGCGCGTTCGCGGACCGCCAGGCGACTGATGACGAAAGCCACATCGATGACCCACGGGTACAACATCGAAGCTATTCCTTCTCTCCAACCGGAGAAACCATTCCCTATGCCCTGTTTGTGCCTTCTACCTATAGTGAAAATGACGGGGCTCCACTGATCCTATCCCTGCATGGTCTAGGCCGCAGTTACGACTGGCTAATGGGCTATCACGGCCTCCTCGACCAGGCCGAAGCCAGTGGCTATATCGTGGTGACGCCGCTTGGCTATACTCGTCGCGGCTGGTTCGGTTCAAGACCAACCGAAGCAATGAAAGATGCGGCATACAGCGAGGAGGATGTCATGCAGGTCCTTAAGCTGGTGCGCGAAGAATTTAATGTGGATGCAAACCGGATTTATCTGTGGGGCCACTCCATGGGCGGGGCTGGCACCTATCACATTGCAGCAAGACACCCGGACCTGTTTGCCGGCCTGGGTGTTGCAGCACCGGCGCCGCAGCGTGATGCCCCCATCGCTGCAACGCTGGAGAAGATTAAACACCTGCCTATCTTCGTACTACAAGGCGATGAAGACAGCTTGGTCACGTTGACACGGCAATGGGTGGCGAAGATGCAGGAGCTGGGAATGCAGCATGTGTACGTGGAGATTGCCGGCGGCGACCATTCACTGGTGATTTCCCAGAACGCCGAACACATGCAAAAATTTGTGGATTTTTTTAATATCGTCAGGAAGAAATATTGATTCCAATTAAAGGCTGCCCTGAATTGATGAATATGTTCAAGACTCTTCAATGTTTGTTAGCTAGCGCCGCCTGGTTAACAACAAGCAATATGATGGCAGCAGAATCTGATAATTTTGACCCCGAGGCGAAATACCAGGCAAGCTGTTTCGCCTGCCATGGCACCGGCGCTGCCCATTCGCCTGAGGTCGGGGACGTAATCGAATGGGAAATCCGGCTCGAGAAGGGCCTCGACACCCTGGTTCAGAACACCATCGATGGCCTTAATGGCATCATGCCCCGACGTGGCCTCTGCACCGATTGCAGCGATGAAGACCTGAGAGCGATCGTTGAGTACATGTTGGAGAACAGCAAGTAAAAAGATGAGAGAAAAATGGGGCCAGAGTAAAATTTCGCTCAAAAAATTCTAAATTCGTGTATTAAACCAAGCGAATTTTTACTCTGACCTCACTTTATTTTGATACTAATGGAGTACAACGATGTCGACCTATAAAACCAGGAACATGAAGGTGCTGGCCTTGTCATCTGGCTTGTTAGTGCTATTGCTCAGTTGTTCCCCCACCACTGACACCACTTCCATCGATGTTGCCACCAACAGCGCCAGCACCGGCGGTGAGGTTGAAACAACTGTCCTCATCAGTGCCCTACCCCGTGTGTCCTCGATTCGTAATCTGGATTGGCGTCTGCACAACCTGGATCTGCTGGGGTCCCGATTCTCACCCAGTGATCAGATCACTCCGGATAACGTCCCCTCCCTGACGCCCAAGTGGCTGTTCCAGCACGGTGTCATCGACGGTGTCAGTAATCAGACTACCCCGATCATCGTCGATGGAACCATGTACGTCACCGACTCCAGGGGCAGTGTATATGCCCTCGATGCCCTCGATGGACATCTGCTGTGGACTTACGATGTCACTCGCTTGCTGGGTGGCGGTCGGCGCGAAGGCTATATCTTCAGACACCGGGGCGTAGCCTATGATGACGGCGTGGTGTATACCGCGGCCGGATCTTTCATGTTCGCGCTGGATGCGATTACCGGGGAGCCGTTGGAAGGCTTCGGCGATAACGGACAGGCACCGGTCATCCTCGACGTGCTGCATCTCAAGAACCCGGAAATCGAAACCGCGATCTCTGCGGGTTACTGGTTCACCACCGCACCGCAAGTTTACAACGGCGTAATCTATGTCGGTACTACCCGTAGCGAGAGCCATATTGCCGGTGGCTACGTGCTGGCTATCGATTCCAAAAGCGGTGAAGTGCTGTGGAATTTCAACACCGTACCGCAGGATGAAACCGACCAGGGCTGGGATATAGCCGGCCCCACCTGGGTAGGCAATGAACGCAACGGTGGTGGCATCTGGGAGACTCCCTCCATCGACCCAGAACTGGGACTGGTTTATTTCGCCGTCGGCAATCCATTTGGGGATAGTACCGAGCGCGACGGCATGAATCTGTTTTCCGATTCATTGATCGCCCTGACCCTCGATGAGGGCACGCTGGAGTGGTACTACCAGCAGGTGCACCACGACGTCTGGGATTATGATTCCGGCAATCAGCCGATCCTGTTTGATATGGAAGTAGACGGCCAGCCGGTCAAGGCCATGGCGCAGGCGAACAAGAACAGCTGGCTGTATATATTGAATCGTGAAACCGGCGATCCGGTGCATCCAATCATCGAGACACCGGTATCCACGGTGACCGATGTTGAAGGTGAGGTGCCCTATCCAACTCAACCTATCCCCCACAAGGCCAATGGTGAACGCATGGAGCCGGTGTCACCGGTCTACCCTACGGATATTCCGGCCCAGCATATGGAAGCGAATAATCTGGTCGAGCAATTCACTCCAATCGGTCCCAATCAAATCTTCGCACCTGGATATGGTGGCGGTTCCAGCTATTCACCCATTTCCCATAGCCCCCTGACCGGCTTGTTGTACGTGGCCGCCATCGACCAGCCTTTTAACTCCGGCCGTGACCCCAAGGGTTATTTTTCAGCCTATGACCCCACTACCGGCGAGCTGATCTGGCGCCAGATCTTCGAAGGCTATGGTCAGGCCGGCTCCGTGGTCACAGCTGGTGGCATCGTCTTTGTCGGTGCCGGTAGCAATACTGCCGGATATTTTTATGCCTACGATGCGGCAACTGGAGAGCAGTTGTGGAAATTTAACACCGGTGCCGGGGTTTTTGCCTCACCCTCGGTCTATGTCATCGACGGCCAGGAATATATCACGGTTGCATCCGGTGGCGGTTCGCGGGGACGCCGAGGCGGCGATCTGATACTGACTTTTGCATTGCCGCAACGGAATTGATCCTATCGCCGATCTCCTAACCAGCCTTCCAGTCAGGTGAGTTTCTATAATCGCTCGGTGGAGGCCGGTTGGCCCGATGGGTAGGCAGACGTAGAATTTACAGGCTTGTAATGACCAGGCGAAAGCCGATGCTGTCGCTGTGCACGCCGGGATCTACACCGCCGCGAACGGCAACGCGTACATTATTGATGGCGTCCGCATAGGAACCACCGCGCATGACCCAGAGGGCATCGTCGGCAAGATTGTCCCTGTCATCTGCTGGGTCATAGGGATAGCCCTGCAGGGGACTGCGGGTGAGCTCCCAGACATTACCACTCATGTCTGACAAGCCGTAAGCGCATGTGTCACAGGCTATAGACCCGACCCCGACTACAGCGCGTGAAGCAAAATTCGCCCGACCCGATTGTGGCTGCGATCCCCAGGGAAACACCCGGCCATCGGCGCTCCTGGCGGCCTTTTCCCATTCCGCCTCCGACGGCAACGTAAGCCGGGCACCGGCCTGGAACAATTGATTCAAAACCGCCGGAGTCTGTGCCGATTGCTGCAGCTGCCGCTGCAGCCAGCGCCCGTAAGCCAGTGCCTCGGGCCAGCTAATATTGGCGACCGGATCATCGCCTGACCCATCGATTGCCGCTATTTCTGCGGGGAGCCCGGTGGCCTCGACGAATTCCCTGAACTGCGCTATCGTTACCTCATAACGACTGATATAAAAAGTTGGCAGGTCTACCGTGCCTTGTCTGCTCGAAGACGACCAGCGCTCATTCTCATAAGCCATTCTGTCCAGAGTCGGATTACTTCCCATGGTAAATGCGCCCGCTGGAATTTCAACAAAACCCAACATCTCATCATCCGGTAGCATCCAGGCATCGCTACGAAATGCATCCAGAGATTGATCGACAGAGGCAGCAGGCGTCGAATCGGCTTGTTCACTATGGCGACTCAAAATCACGGCGACTGACGCAATCATCAAGAACATGATCACAAAACCCACTGTCCTACCCGGCATCTTTTCCTCAGAATCAGGATTGCCAGTTTCCGCAGCTGAATTTGAATTATCATTATCGCTCATGGAGAACCTCTGCTTTCTGCGCAGGCGAAGGACCAGTCATGCTCACAGGCCCTTGCATACAAGTCCGTAATCGACGCGTCCATCAGATTGCGGCCACCTTCACGCAGCAACAGCCTGAGATCCAGTTCATGGGGTGAATCTCTACTCAGCACTTCGGTATCGATAAGATTCAAACAGCCAGCTTGAAATTTCAGTTCACAGGCACGACCGAAAAAAGACAGAGCCAGTTCCGTGTCGGTTCCCACAATCTGACCCTCCCGATAATGGGCGCCCAGCTCATTGCAGGCCCAGGCGGCATTGTCACCACAGTAAGTCGATTCCAATTGCAGCAATCTGCCACAGGCATTGGGCAGGTCACTGGCACAGGCTTGCTGCCAGAAAGGCAGGCTATCGCCGGTGTGCTTGCCATCGGTTTTACCCAATAGGGACATGCTGACAAAAACCAGGATCCAGATGCTCATGTGAGCGAGATTGGCACGTCCGCCAAGCCAGTTTGCGCGCCAGACATTGAGCAGAGATTCAGAATGTATAGAACGCACCGCTCTATCGATAGCGATTACGCTCAGATTCAACAGCGGCACACAAAGCAGCTTGTCGTAAAATGTGGGTGCGCCGAAATTCCCAAGCAGTGTATACAGACCGAACACACCGAAGCCGTATAAGACACCGAACAGCGATTTTCCCAGGGGCGTTCGTGGAGACGTTGACGGATCGGTAATCAACAGATGCAAACCCAGAAACACCGCGGCGGGGATTTCCGAGTCCAGGAAATAGGGAACCCCGGTAGAAGATGAATAGAGCGCGCTGAGCCCGAACAGGGTGATCGCAGCCATGCCCGCCACCAGGGTGATAGAAAAGAAATACATCACCACCAGGCCGATCAAAAACAGAAAGGCATAGATATTGGGCGCCAGGGTCAGGGTGGAGGCAATCTCCTGTCCCCAGGTTAAACCGGTGGTGTTGGTCATAATCAGGATCAGGGAAAACAAACCGAGGGAGAAAGCCGATGGGTTGAAAATATGCACGTTGCGGCCTTCTCGCTGCCAGCGCACATACTCCTTGCCCATGAAACCCACGGCAATCATCAGGAATTGCAGGTAGAACCAGTCATCTCGAAACCAGATGAAAAGATTGATGCTGAGTATGATCGGAAAGGGTCCGAATCCCAGGGTGTAATCCCGACGACGTGACCAGGACAGCAACATATCGAAACTATAGGCGAACAATAACTGTCCACAGATCAGCCAGAAATGCTCATAAACCGGTCGCCAGTAATATCCCCAATAAGCATAGAGGCTAATCTGCACCATCGTCTGAATATAATGTTGCGGTCGCAGGACTATGGAGAACTCGTGGGACTCACCAGCTCGGCTGGCGCCTATGAACAGGAATAGCTGCCACAACAACAGGGCGACACAGGCCCCCCAGAATGACCATGCCAGCATGGGGCTCGCTTGAACCCGAGGAGTAAAAGAAAGCAGTAACAGCATTACGGTCAATGCCAGAGGTATTTTGAAACTGCCCAGAGAACGGCCTGCCGGAGCACCAGGACTACCTTGTCGATTCGAGCCTGATCGCATGGGTCTTGCGGCCGTTGCCATGGGAGTTACTGCCTATGTCTCTGATTATTATTCCAATTTAAGAATAAACTACCTACCGGTGTTATTCAATTTGGGCCCGGCTACGGAGGGTCTCCTGCTCTCGGTGAACCTGCTGTGGATCGACATGCGTTAATGGAAACAGGTCAAAGCACTTCCTTGACCGGTCGACACATGCCTGCACAAGTTAGCCACCGAGGCGTCCTTCTAACAAGCAATTTCTGCTTGAAAAATCCCCGCAACAGGGGTAGTTTCAGCCAGTTAATGTCGTCACCACCTCCCTTGGAATTAGAATAAAGCTGGAGAATCGAATGAACAATGCAGCACTAAGCAAATTGACCCTGGCACTGGCCAGTGTACTGATCGCGCCCCTCATTTCGGCACAATCAGATGTCATCCCGCGTACCGAGTATGGCACACCGGATTTTCAGGGAACTTATACGTTTCGCACCATTACTCCGCTCAATCGTCCAAGGGAGTTGGAAAACAAAGCCACTCTCACCCCTGAAGAAGCCATAGAATGGGAAGATTATGAAAATCGACGGCAGAATCGGGATTTAATCATCGATTCCGTTGGCGGCGCCGGCTATCCACCGGGAGTGATTTCATATAACGAATTCTGGTATGAGCGCGGTATAGAAACCATCGCGGACCGCAGAACATCCCTGATTTACGATCCACCTAATGGCAGAACACCACCGTCAAATCCCTTAGGCCGCGAGCGCCGTGCCGCTTATGGTCAGATGGTTTTCGAGAGCGCCGGCCCGGAAGGCCGCACCACAGTGGACCGATGCCTCACCGGATTCAATGCTGGCCCGCCGATGATTCCCGGCGCCTACAACAATAATATGCAGATCGTGCAGACCAAGGATCACATCGTGATTCTTAATGAGATGGTGCACACGGCCCGTATTATCAGACTGGACAGCGAACACAATATCAAACAGCTCAAGTGGGAGGGGGATTCTGTCGCTCACTGGGAAAATGATGAACTGGTGATCCATACCCAGCACTTCTTCAAGGACTACAATTTTCGCGGCATGTCCGCTGATGCCATCATTCACGAACGCTTCCGCTGGGTAAATAAAGATACCCTGGAGTATGATTTCACGATCGACGACCCGCGCTCCTGGGACGTTAGCTGGTCGGCCAAGTTGCCCATGCGCCGAACCGAGGATCCGCTGTTTGAATATGCCTGCCACGAAGGCAACCACGGCCTGCCTGGCATCCTCGCTGGTTGGAGACGCTACGAGTCACTGGGTTTCAATGGTGACGGTTCGCCCAAATCTGATACCGGTACGGTTGACACGGAAGAGAACTAAAAGCCCGGGGCCCAATATTCTGGTGATCGTATCCACCAGCTTAGGGCTGGGCAAAGTCCGCGCAAGCCGCCGTCACCTGCTGCATTTACTGTCATAATTAGCTACATAATTGTAATTGAATTGGCAAAATCCCTAGTCTATTCTTGTACCCCCCCTAAAGTAGCAACGAGAGTTATTCACAGATGACAAACAATAGCAGCATGAAGTTCGTAGTCCTGGCCCTGTTAATGGCGCCAGTCCTGGTATTCGCCCAGGCTGACATGCCTCCCGCCAACGATTTCCCCAATCCCTATATCACCCAGGCCGGCTATATGAAGCTGCCAGCGGGGCGAAACTGGGGCTCTTCCAGTACCGTGGATGTCGATCTTGATGGCGAGAGCATCTGGGTCGCCGAGCGCTGTGGCGGCAATGTTAATGCCTGTGTGGCAAACCCGGATACAAATCTGGTCATGTTGTTCGATAAGAACGGCAACCTGGTGCGCAGCTTCGGTGCCGGTTACATCACCTGGCCCCATGGCATCCACGTCGACTTCCGGGGCAATGTCTGGATCGCCGATGGTCGCGATAACCAGGGTGGCGATAATCCTCCGGCCAATGCCTATGGACATCAGGTTCATAAATTCAGCCCCACGGGTGTGCACCTGATGGCGCTAGGCACCAAGGGTGGCGGCCGTGGTGACGATTATTTCTTCACCCCTAATGACGTCCACGTCGCCCCGAATGGTGATATTTTCGTGGCCGAAGGCCACTCCAATAATCCCGGCACACCGGCCCGTATTCTTAAATTCAACAGCGATGGCGAATTTCTCATGTCCTTCGGTGAGATGGGAGATGGACCGGGTCAGTTCGTGCAGCCACACGCCCTAGCGATGGATTCCAAGGGACGCCTGTTCGTCGGGGACAGAAGCAACAACCGGGTTCAGATATTCGATCAGGACGGCAATTTCCTCGACGTCTGGTACCAGTTCGGTCGTCCCAGCGGCATCTACATCGACAGCAATGATGTGCTCTACTCGGCTGATTCGGAGTCCGGTTCGGTTAATCCTGCCCACGGCGACTGGATCCGTGGCATACGCGTCGGCAGCGCTCAAACCGGTGAAGTGGAATTCCTGATTCCAGACCCGATTCCCGACTGCCGTGGGACTTGCACCGCTGAGGGTGTTGTTGCCGATGCCAATGGCAATATTTACGGCGCCGAAGTCGGGCCCGTCGGTGGTATCAAGCGCTACGTCCGCCCTATCAAATAGTCCACATCGATCAACAAAAAGCCCGCCTTTATAGGTGGGCTTTTTGTTGGCAGCCAATCGCTACTGCAGCACTAAGCCCTGGCCAAAATCTGGTTAAATGTGGCACTCGGTCTCATAGCTGCGATTGCCTTGACAGCATCAAGCTTGTAGTAGCCACCCAGATCCATTGCCACGCCCTGTACTGCATTTAACTCATCGACGATTGTCGACTCATTGGCTTTCATTGCCTCAGCGAAAGACGCGAATCTTGACTTCAGTTCTTCATCGGTATCCTGCTCCGCCAGGGCCTGGGCCCAGTACATGGCCAGGTAAAAGTGGCTGCCCCGGTTGTCCAGTTCATTGACCTTGCGCGAAGGTGACTTGTTCTCATCAAGAAAAGTACCTGTCGCCTTATCCAGCGCATCTGCCAGCAACTGGGCGCCGGGATTAGCGGTGACATTGGCCAGATGCTCCAGTGAAGCCGCCAGGGCCAGGAATTCACCCAGGGAATCCCATCGCAGGTGATTTTCTTTTTCAAATTGCTGCACGTGCTTTGGCGCCGACCCGCCGGCGCCGGTTTCAAACAGACCGCCTCCATTCATCAGTGGCACAATGGACAACATCTTCGCGCTGGTGCCCAGCTCCAGAATAGGAAACAGGTCGGTGAGGTAGTCTCTGAGGACATTACCGGTAACAGATATGGTGTCCTCGCCTGCCTTGATTCGTTGCAGGGAGAAACGGGTCGCGGCCTCCGGTGTCAGGATTTGAATTTCCAGGCCATTGGTATCGTGATCAGGCAGGTATTTATTCACCTTTTTGATTATTTCGGCATCGTGGGCCCGGGCCTCGTTGAGCCAGAACACGGCAGGCGTACTGGTGAGTCTGGCGCGACTCACCGCCAGTTTTACCCAATCCTGGATTGGTGCATCCTTGACCTGGCACATACGCCAGATATCGCCCGCTTCGACGCGATGTTCCAGCAACACCGTGCCCTCGCTATCCACTACCTGCATCTTGCCATTGCCGGCGATCTCAAAAGTCTTGTCGTGGGAACCATACTCTTCGGCCTTCTGCGCCATCAGGCCCACGTTAGGCACGCTGCCCATGGTGGCGGGATCGAAGGCACCATTAGCCTTGCAGAAATCGACCACCTCCTGGTAAACACCGGCGTAGCATCGATCGGGAATAATCGCCTTCATATCGTGGAGCTGGCCGTCGGGTCCCCACATCTGCCCGGATGTGCGTATGGCTGCCGGCATTGAGGCATCGACAATGACATCACTCGGCACGTGAAGGTTGGTGATGCCGCGATCAGAATCCACCATCGCCAACTCCGGGCGTCGGCTGTAACAGGCTGTTATGTCTGCCTCGATCGCAGCACGCTCTGCATCGGGCAGGGATTGAATCTTGCTATAGACGTCGCCGATGCCATTGTTGGGATCTATGCCCAGCTTGGAGAAAACCACCCCGTATTTACTAAACACTTCTTCGTAGAAAACCGTCACGGCGTGGCCGAAGATAATCGGATCGGAGACCTTCATCATGGTCGCTTTGAGGTGCAGAGACAGGAGCACACCCTGTTCCCTGGCATCATTAATCTCCACCGCCAGAAACTCGCACAGCGCATTTTTACTTATGATCGAGGCATCTATAACTTCACCCGCCAACAGGGGAATATTCTCCTTGAGCACTGTCACCTTGCCATCGGCGTCGGTGTAATCGATGCGCACGTTGGTAGCACTGGCAAGCGTGGCGGACTGTTCACTGCCGAAGAAATCCCCGCCACTCATATGGGCGACATGGGTTTTGCTGGTGGCGGACCAGGCTCCCATAGAATGCGGATGTTTGCGGGCGTAAGCCTTGACCGAAGCGGGTGCCCGGCGATCCGAGTTGCCTTCCCGCAATACCGGGTTGACCGCACTGCCCTTGATACTGTCATAACGGCTTTTGATATCTTGCTCCTGTGCATTTTTCGGCGCTGCCGGATAGTCTGGAAGCGCGTAGCCCTTACCCTGTAGCTCTTCTATGACCGCATTGATCTGCGGCAGGGAGGCGGAAATATTAGGCAGTTTAATAATGTTTGCCATTGGCTCCTGGGTCAGCTCGCCCAGCTCTGCCAGCGCATCTGCCTGCTTCTGTTCATTGAGCAGAAATTCTGGAAATTTGGCAATGACTCGGCCCGCCAATGAGATATCCCGGGTTTCGACATCGATGTCAGATGCGTCGGTAAACGCCTTGATAATTGGCAACAGGGAGTAAGTCGCCAGCATTGGTGCCTCATCGGTTTCAGTATAAATAATCGTGGATTTCTGCTCTGACATCGTGTTTCCTTTGAATTAATACGCTTCTCGATTTACCAGTCCCCCCCCCCAATCGGATTCGGGTGACTTTCGACCCATATACCGGTTTTGGCTGGCAAAAAGGGCGCGTAGTATAGCAACCGGAAGGAACCACGAATAGTAGCCCGCTTTTCCGACATCGCAACGAGCACCCGGCTGCCATCACTGTGTATAATTGCCAAAAACACAGAGAATAATTCATGAAAATTGAAACTGCCCTGACGGATTTTAGTATCCGCCCCGCCAACGCCGATGATTGCCAACTTATCCTGCAATTCATTAAGGAATTGGCAGAATACGAGAAATTGAGTCACGAAGTAGTCGCTACTCCGCAAATCCTGCAAGAATCCTTGTTCGGTGAGCGCCCCTATGCCGAAGTGCTGATCGGGGAATACCAGGCCACGCCGGTGGCGTATGCCTTGTACTTTCACAATTTGTCCACTTTTACGGGCCGACCGGGCATCTATCTGGAAGACATTTATGTACAGCCGGAATTGCGTGGCAAAGGCTTTGGCAGGTCCCTGCTTTCCTATATCGCCAAGCTCGCCGTGGAGCGAAACTGTACCCGGGTAGAATGGTCGGTGTTGGACTGGAATGAGCCCTCAATTCAGTTCTACCGATCCATCGGCGCGATAGCATTAGATGAATGGACCGTACAACGCCTACATGGTGAGGCGCTGAGTAATTTTGCCAAAGAATTTGCTTAGGCCAAGCTTGAGGAAAAAAGGGACGGAGGCAATTTTTCATACAGGGCAGAGGAAATTTGAGATGTAGGGGAGAAAATCACCTCCATCCCTTTTTTCCCGCTGCGAGGGAGAAGTTTTGAGCAGGATTGTTTATGTCAACGGAGAATATCTCCGCGAAGAAGAAGCAAAAATCTCTGTATTCGACAGGGGGTTTATTTTTGGCGACGGTGTCTACGAAGTAGTGCCTGTCATCGCCGGCAATGTAGTCGACAAACAGTACTTCCTAGAGCGGCTGGACCGGAGTCTGGGTGAGTTGAGCATAAACTGGCCCTGCGGCAAACAAGAGTATCTCCAGGTGATGGAGCAATTGGTGCGACGCAATGAACTGCATGAGGGTATCGTCTACTCTCAGGTCACTCGCGGCATTGCGGACCGGATATTCTCTTTCCCTGTCGATACACCAACGACCCTGGTGGCCTTCACCTCGGCTATGGAATTGCTGGAAAATCCTGCTGCCGAATCCGGAATTGCCGTGGTAACCACAGAAGACTTGAGATGGAAACGACGTGATATTAAGTCCCTTAACTTGCTCGCTCAGGTGCTTGCAAAACAGGATGCAGTTTCCCGGGGAGCTGAGGAAGGATGGATGGTGGAAGATGGATTTGTGACAGAGGGGGTTAGTTCAACTGCCTATATCGTTAAAGATGGAACCGTTATTACGCGGCCCCTTTCCAATCTGATCCTGCCCGGAATTCGCCGCCGGACATTGATCGAAATTGCCGAGCAAGCAGATATTGAAATAAAACAAAGGCTATTCACGGTTGCCGAAGCCTTGCAAGCCGATGAAGCCTTCATCAGTAGTGCAACAACGATTACATTAGCTGTAGTCGATATCGATGGCCATAAAATCGGCGATGGTAAGCCCGGAATGATTACCCAGCGCTTGCGCGAGCTTTACAAGAATCGAATTCTTGATGAGGCAGCTAAAAACGAACACTGAGTTCGATAGGGACTTGGCAAGGGGTGTTGTTTTGTAGTGAGTAGCGCCATGGACGGACGCGGGCAGGTTTTTGCTCCTGCAAAACCTGCATTCCCTACATCCCTGTAGGTCAGCGGGCCAGGCATGGCCCACTCGAACGGAAAAGCAGTAGCCCTTCAAGCCCGGTTATACGCATCAACCACCGGAAACGTGCTCTTTATATTTGCGGGGAGATCTCAGCTTAGATCAGTAGTGAAACTGATAACATCGCTAATATTCGAAGACCCAAGCAGCAACATCAGCAATCGGTCGATACCTATGGCAACGCCTGCCGATTGAGGAATGCCCGCATCCAGCGCCGCCAGCAGCTTCTCATCGGCAATCACTACGGGCAAGTTAAGTTTTTTGCGTTTTTCCACATCTATTTCGAATCTACCGCGTTGCTCGTCTGCATCGATAAGCTCGTAATAGCCATTGGCGATTTCCATGCCTTCGCAAAACAGTTCGAAGCGCTTCGCGACTGTCATTTCCATCTGATCTACTTCGAATTTGGCCAGCGCTGCCTGTCCAACCGGAAAATCATAAACAAAAAAGTTTTCAGCGAGCATCGGTTCGATGACATGAGCCATCAACAGTTGCAGATAGTCGGTTTTGCCGAGATCTTCAGCGTAAATATCTATCCTCCCTCGAGCGACTAGCTCCAGATCTTCCAGCGTAATCGTGTGGGGATCGATATCCAGTTTCTCCAGAAAAACCTCACGGTAGGAATAACGCGAAATCGTTTCGTAACCGAGGAGCTCAACGAGTAATTGCTCAACTTCATCCATCAAATCGGTCATCGAGTAACCCGGCTGATACCACTCGAGTATAGTGAATTCAGGGTTGTGGCGCGTGCTGGTCTCTCCCGCCCGAAACGCCTTGCAGATTTGATAGATTGGGCCAATACCAGAACCCAACAATCGCTTCATGGAGTACTCGGGCGAAGTTTGCAAATAGAGTGTTTCCGATTTGCTTCGAATTTTAGTATTCAGATGCAGGGACTGAATATAGACATCCGTCACCGTGGAGTTGCCCAGAAGGGGAGTTTCCACTTCGAGAACATTCTTCTCAGAAAAAAAACTGCGAATCTTTGCCAGCATTTCGGCGCGCTTTCGCAAATTCACTACGGGCGCGCCTGGAAGCCAGTTAGCCATAGGCCGTCTTACTTGCTTATCCGATTTTGATACTCGCCATTGCGAGTATCGACGCGAAGCACGTCTCCAATATTGACAAACAGGGGAACTTTTACCACTGCACCAGAGCTCAGGGTCGCAGGCTTGGTGCCGCCCTGGGCTGTATCTCCTTTCAAACCCGGATCGGTATCGACAACCTCCAATTCCACGAAATTTTGCGGCGTGACTGAAATAGGCGCCTCGTTCCAGAGAATGACGGTGTACAGGTCTTGCTCCTTCAGCCAGTTTTTCGCTTCGGCGATGGCAGTAGCATCGGCTGCGACTTGCTCATAGCTGTCATCGGTTTTCATGAAGTGCCAGAACTCTCCATCTGTGTACAGGTATTCCATATTTGTTTCCATGACATCTGCCGCTTCGATGGACTCACCTGATTTGTAGGTCCGCTCCCAGACACGACCATTCATCAAATTGCGAAACTTGACCCGGTTAAAGGCCTGTCCCTTGCCCGGTTTTACAATCTCATTCCCCAAAATGGAACAGGGCTCACCGTCTACCAGAACTTTTAGTCCGTTTTTAAATTCACTTGTGGAGTAAGTCGCCATTATTTCCTCTTGCCAGCCAGCACAGCCGATGTCAATAATTCCCAGATCTTATACGCCCGAAAAACGGCAACAGATATTATCTGATCTGATGACATATCCAAAGGATTTACTGCAAATTCCGGGTCTGCTCCTCGCTCTGGTACGCAGCGAATTACGACTCCTGCCAAGAATAGCAAGATCGTCATTGCTTAGAAAAAGAAAGATGCCGTTGTTTCAGCCGGAGTGGCTCCCACCCAAGCTAGCTTACTCAGCAAATTCTGCGATGATCCATCAAGCGATGGGATGCCGTATCCTGCCGCATCAGCAATTGAGGCGCAGCACCGATTGACCGAGGGAGCAGGGCTCCCGACCGAGTGAGGAGAACACTCTCGCTGGTTTCTCTTTCCTGGCTAGATGCATGTTTCTATGCAGCTTAGAAGATCTATCTGCAGGAATATCCCGGGAGGGGTGCAAAAGCCGCTGAG
Source organism: Gammaproteobacteria bacterium (assembly GCA_002731775.1). Classification (GTDB taxonomy): domain Bacteria; phylum Pseudomonadota; class Gammaproteobacteria; order Pseudomonadales; family Pseudohongiellaceae; genus UBA9145. The sequence goes on along the minus strand of PCCP01000040.1, from coordinate 33,507 downwards.
GCAGGGGGCTACCGGAGCCCAGCGCGCCATCACTGGCCGTCCTATTGTCCTAATCCTTCTTAGCATTGCCCCTTTATATGGTATTTTACGTCTATTTACCGTTATTTAGCGTCTATATTGAATATCTTTGCGGAAATTACCCATATATTCTCTTCTCTAACCCTGGCCCGATGACCCCTTCCCCGGTGATTATGTACTACCCTCAAGTAGGGATGGACCCAGAGGGTATCGCCTATGGCGCAATCCAAATCCACGGAATCAGGGCAACAGCTGCATTCGAAAACCAGAAACAGGAGGCAACTCGCGCCACGGCGAGACCCGTTGACTGGCCTGTTTCAGCAGGATTACCTGGGCCAGCAGGTGGAGAAGACACTGCTCAAGTGCCGGCAGGGCCCACTGGAAGCTACCCTGGCCCTGTTGCAGCTGGAAAACTTCTATGAGATTCGGAGTTGGGTGGGAAAATCGGAGGCCAGCCTGCTGCTGGGTGATATTGCCCGCCTGCTGCAGAAATCACTGCCCGATAAGGCGGTGCTGTGTCACTACCAACACTATGAGTTCGCAGTCTTGCTGCTGGACGAGTGCAGCAGCAACGCGCGCCTGATTACCGATCGGGTGAAACTGGCAGTGCAATCGGCCGTGTCTGCTTGGATTCCGCCTCAGCTTGAGCTTAAATGCGGTATCGGTCTCGCCAAACTAAGCCGGAGTATCCCCTGTGCCGATGTGGTGTTCGCGCGCGCACGTCATGACCTTGGCCAGGGTCACCAGCACGGCGATATGCCAGCGCTACAGATTCCGGCCGAGACCGCACTGCGGCGTCTACGCTGTGCGCTGAAGGAAAACCAATTAAGACTGACCTTTCAGGCTATTGCCTGTCTTAAAGAAGATGGTTTGCAGCACTACGAGCTTCGTACCTGTCTGGCCGACGCGGATGCAGGCCTGCCCGCTGCCATCCTCTTCGAAACCGCAGTGCAGAATGCGATGGGGGAGGCCATCGACCGCTGGGTGATTGAGCAGGCCTTTCGTGTACTACGGCAAAATCGGCGGGAGACACTGAGATTAACCGTAAGCCTGACCCAGAATTCACTGGTCAGTCCGAAGTTTTTCCCCTGGTTGGAAAATCGAATAGGGCACTTTGGTCAAGTTGCCGAGCAACTGGTTTTCCAGATCAGTGAAATCGATGTGCTGATTGCCCAACACCATATGGATTATTTCTGCCACAAGCTGAACCCTCTCAATATCAACCTATGCGTATCCCATTTTGGCTGCACCGCCAATCCGTTTCGCTATCTGCCCCTGTTATGCGCGCATTCAGTAAAACTCGATGTGTCGCTGCTGGAGAAGCTCAGGCTGAACCCAATGAAAATTCAACTGCTCAAGCGCACCATAAATCAACTCCATGAAACTGGATTAAGGGTGATTGCGGCGATGATTGACGACATCAGCTTGTTGCCACTGCTGTGGCTATCGAAGGTGAATTTTGCACAGGGCTACTGCCTGCATAAACCGAACAGCGTAATGAATTTCGAGTTTCTCAAGGACGAAACTCTTAGCTTGTAGGAAGCTTTTCCAGGTCCTGAGAAAACTGATTGGGGAAGTGGATAGCTCCTGCTATTCTTGTAGCGTAAGCCGAATCATGAGGGGGTAGAATTGTTCAGAGGCTCCCCGACAGAGAGTAGTATTGTTGCAAGAAAATCAGGCACAAGCTGAGCAGTCCGCCGATCCGGTTGTCCGCGCTGGCGTTGGCACCTCCCGGACCTCCAGAAAGTTTAGCATTGCTGTGTGTTTACTGCTGTCGCTGTCCATGTGTGTATTCTGGTTGATCAGCGCATACAACACTCAGAATCTACTGCGTCAACAGGCAGAACGTCTAGGTCAGACTCTGGCCCAACAGACGGCGACACAACTTACCGAACTGGTGCTGGCAAATGACCTGATCAGCATGAATGTCGTGCTCAGCGGCATTACCCGTAACTCAACTATCGCCGAAGTCGCCGTATTAAACATCGATCGTGAAATAGTCGCTGCAGCGGCTGGCACCCAGGCGCCCGTGGAGACCATTATCCCCCTTCCGGTCAAGCTCAATGCCCTCGAGGGGGTTTATCTTGCTCCAATTTTACTGACAGATTCGGTGGCCGGTTACATCCGGCTGAGGCTGGACCTGAGCTACATAGAAGTCGGCCTGGTTAATAATTTCCTCTTCGTCATCGCTGCGACTCTAATATTGATTGCGGTGGCGGCCACACTCACTACAACCTATTTCCAGTACCTCATCAGTTTTCCAATTAATTTGCTGGCTTTTTCCCTAAGCAATATTCGCAAGGGGAAAATTGAAACCTGTCCCGAGCCGGACAGCAATAGTGAGATCAGTGTCGCCATCAAACAATTCAATGCCACCGCGGAATTTCTTGCCCAAAATACTTTCCTCGACAATTTTGGCCATCGCAAACCGGAGGAAGACGCGCAGAGTTTCAAAGCCATTCCCGGAAAACAGGATGTTACGCTGCTGAATATCAAGATGGCTAACTTCCACTTTCTCGCTTCCACCCTGAGTGAAGAGCGACTGGTCAGCTTGCTGAACAAATACTATTTCTTCGCCGGCAAGGTCAGCCAACTGTACAATGGCCGTATCGGCTACTGTTCTGACGGAGAGATCATAGTCAATTTTGGCTCGGTGCAACTGGAGGAGGAGCAGGCTTTCTATGCTATCTGTACAGGACAGCTTTTCCTTTACCTGGTGGGAGATCTGTCCACTATTGACGAGGGCCACATTGCGGCAAAATTCAAATTGGCGGTCCACAGCGGTCAAGCCGTGAGCGGCCTTTACTCCCCCATTACCCAGGATACCAGTAATTTTACCGGCAAGACCCTCGATCAGACTCGCCAGATCTGCGATGAATGCCCGGATAATGCATTGCTTATTAGCGCGAGTTGCTTTGAGCATGCAGGCGCGGGAACGCGCGTGAGTGCCGAGCAGTTTTCCATCGTCGTCGACGATGAAGAACAGATTATGACCTACTTCAGCCATGCGCCCATGTCGGATTACAAATTGTTGCTGGAGCGTCAGGCTATACAATTGATGACGCTATATTCAGACTAATCCGACGGCGTCTTCTCAATAAGGCCAGCTCCAAATACTACAGTGATGCGCAGGCTTTCAGGCAGGGTGCGCAGGCAGGTAGACCCCCTTTCAAGCAGCTCTAACGCCGAGTGCAGACCCGCTTGAAGGAAGCGCCCTGAAGTATTCAGAGCTGCCCCAGTTCTATACGATCAACATTCTGAAATCCACGTGGCAATTTATTGCCTCGTCGCCCCCTTTCACCGCGATAATGTAGCAAGTCCGCTGGTTTTAGATTGTGATGACGCCGTCCCGCGTGGACCGTCAGGGTATCTTCGGCGGTCAACGCAACCAGCGCAACAACAAACTCCAGTCGATCCGCTACCCGCGCGCGGGAAATATTAATAATCTTGTTGCCCTTGCCTTTGGCAAGGCGCGGGAGATCGCTTAACGGAAACATTAACATCCTGCCTTCGTTGGTAATTGCCACAATCAGATCACTGGCATAATCATTGACTGTGATTGCAGGCAATACCTTACTCCCCTTTGGTAGTCTCAGTATTAACTTCCCCGATTTATTCTTACTGCTCAGGTCGCCGACTTTCGCCACAAAGCCATAGCCGGCATCACTGGCAAGTAACACATCCCTGTCATCTTCTCCTATAAGTACTCCTTCGAAGGTAGCACCGGAGGGCGGGTTGACTTTCCCTGAGACCGGCTCGCCCTGGCCCCGTGCCGACGGCAGGCTGTGAGCGGGTAGCGAGTACGCGCGCCCGGTTGAATCGAGAAAAATAGCTAACTGGTTGCTCTTGCCTCGCGCCGCCAGCTTGAATCCATCCCCTGATTTGTATTGCAAGGCGGTAGGATCTACATCGTGACCCTTGGCTGCCCGCATCCAGCCGCGCTCCGACAAGACGATGGTAACCGGCTCTGTCGATAATAGCTCGGTTTCACTGAAGGCCTTCGCTTCATCTCGCACCACGATTGGCGTTCTTCTGTCATCTCCAAACTTCTCCGCGTCGGCCTGGATTTCCTTCTTGATAAATGTTTTTAATCGGGTCGCAGATTTGAGGAGTTGTTCCAGACCCTTGCGTTCCGCACCCAGTTCTTTCTGTTCAGCCTCTATCTTGATTTCTTCAAGTTTGGCCAATTGCCGCAGTCTCAATTCCATTATGGCTTCTGCCTGCAACTCCGAAATTTTGAATTTTATAATAAGAGCAGGCTTGGGCTTGTCCTGCGTTCGGATGATCCTGATGACTTCTTCAATATTGAGAAATGCAATCAATAGCCCTTCGAGGATATGCATTCGACTTAATATTTTGTCGAGACGAAACTGTAGTCTTCTTTTTACCGTGGTAGTGCGAAACTGCAGCCACTCCTTCAACAGAGACGCGATGTCTTTCACCTGCGGCCTATTATTGATTCCGATCATGTTGAAGTTGACCCGGTAATTTCTCTCCAGGTCGGTAGTGGAAAACAGATGTGACATGAGACTATCCATGTCGATGCGATTTGACCGCGGCACCACGACTATCCGTGTTGGGTTTTCATGGTCGGATTCATCCCTCAGGTCAACCACCATTGGCAGTTTTTTCTTTTGCATCTGGGTTGCGATCTGCTCCAGCACTTTGGCGCCGGAGACCTGGTAGGGCAGGGCCGTAATCACTATTTCGCCGTTTTCGATGAGATAAATGGCGCGGGCTTTTAGCGAGCCTCGCCCGCTCCGGTACAGCTCTACAATTTCTTCTTTCGGCGTGATGAGCTCGGCTTCGGTGGGAAAGTCCGGTCCCTTGATATACTTACACAGATCTTCCACCGTCGCTTTGGGCTGGTCCAGCAGGTGAATACATGCGCGCGCGACCTCCCTGAGATTATGAGGAGGTATGTCCGTCGCCATCCCGACTGCTATGCCGCTGCCACCATTTAGCAGTACGTTGGGCAACCTCGCTGGAAGCATCTTCGGCTCATCGAGGGTCCCATCAAAATTCGGCTTCCAGTCGACCGTGCCCTGTCCCAATTCACCCAGTAACACATCGACATAGGCTCGCAATCGAGATTCGGTATAACGCATCGCCGCAAAAGATTTCGGATCATCTTGAGACCCCCAGTTGCCTTGACCATCTATTAACGGGTAACGGTAGGCAAACGGTTGCGCCATCAGCACCATTGCCTCGTAACATGCGGAATCACCGTGGGGATGAAATTTACCTATAACATCACCAATGGTTCGGGCGGATTTTTTGAATTTAGCGGAGGCTTTAAGACCTAACTCTGACATCGCGTAAATGATACGGCGCTGCACCGGCTTCAGTCCATCACCCAGACTCGGTAATGCCCGGTCATTGATAACGTACATCGCATAGTTGAGATACGCCCGTTGGGTATAGGTTTTCAGCGCAATCTGTTCGACGCCGTCTGCATTAGCTGTTATGTCGTGATTCATGTTTTTCTCAGTGTTTCAATTCGATTGGCTTCAGATCACAGGCTACTCAGCGTAGTCAGCCGTACTGCCACTGCGTTCCAGCCAGACCTTACGATCCGGGGCTCGATTCTTAGCCAATAACAAATCCATAGTCTGGAATGTTCCGGATTTGCGCTGGGTCGAGGCTTCACTTTCGAGGGTTAGCTGCACCAGGCGACGGGTATCGGTTGCCATGGTTGTCTCGCGCAATTGCAGAGGATTCATCTCACCGAGACCCTTGAATCGTTGCACATTAACCTTGCCCTGTTTTTTCTCTGCCGCTATTCGATCGATGATGCCATTCTTCTCGTCCTCGTCCAGAGCATAGAATACTTCCTTGCCCACATCGATACGGAAAAGCGGGGGCATGGCAACATAGATATGTCCGGCTTCAACCACCGGTCGAAAATGCTTAACGAACAATGCGCATAACAACGTCGCGATATGCAGTCCGTCGGAATCGGCATCGGCAAGAATACAAATCTTGCCATAACGTAAACCACCGATGTCCTTAGAGGCAGGATCGACCCCCAGTGCCACGGCAATATCATGCACCGTTTGTGAGGCCAGAATTTCGCTGGAATCCACTTCCCAGGTATTGAGGATTTTTCCCCGTAACGGCAAGATTGCCTGAAACTGCCTGTCCCTGGCCTGCTTCGCCGAACCCCCAGCGGAATCCCCTTCTACCAGAAACAATTCTCCGGACATCACATCTTCGGTGGAACAATCGGCAAGTTTGCCGGGTAAGGCCGGGCCCGAAGTGACCTTCTTGCGTGCGACTTTCTTGCTGGCTTTGAGGCGAGATTGCGCATTGTTGATACACAGCTCTGCAATAGCCTCCGCCTCATCTGTATGCTGGTTTAACCAGAGGCTGAAGCTGTCCTTAACCACGCCCGAAACAAACACGGCACATTGCCGTGATGACAGTCGCTCCTTGGTCTGACCGGAAAATTGAGGCTCCAGGAGTTTGGAAGAGAGCACATAGCAACATTTGTCCCAGATATCGTCAGGCGCCAGTTTGAGCCCCCTCGGTAACAAATTTCTGAACTCACAAAATTCCCGCAGAGCATCGAGCAGACCAGTACGCAAGCCACTCACATGAGTCCCGCCAAGTGTTGTCGGAATTAAATTAACATAGCTTTCACCGGTAAGCTCGCCGCCCTCGGGCAACCACTGAATCGCCCAGTCGACGGCTTCGTCATTGCCCTGCACCGAGCCAACGAATGGTTCTGTCGGCAAGGTCTCGAATTCCGCGGTGGCCTGGGTCAGATAGTCGCTTAGTCCATCTTCAAAACACCACTGCTCACTGAGTGACTTTTCTTTGCTGACCGTGTTATCGATGAATCTGACGTTGAGCCCGGAACAAAGAACCGCCTTTGCCCGCAGCACGTGTTTTAACTTTGGAATTGAAATCTTGACCGAATCGAAATATTTCGCATTTGGGAGAAATTTTACCGTGGTGCCGGTGTTTCTCTTGCCGACCTTGTCGATAACTTTCAGTTCCGAGGCCTTGTCACCATCCTTGAACTTCATGAAGTAAACCTGGCTGTTGCGCTTGACGGTTACTTCGAGATAATTCGACAGGGCATTCACCACGGATACACCGACACCGTGAAGTCCGCCAGAATATTGATAATTTCTGTCGGAAAATTTCGCTCCCGAATGCAGGCGTGTCAATATCAATTCGACGCCGCTTAGCTTCTCGCCTTTGTGCTTGTCAACCGGCATGCCGCGGCCATCGTCACTCACTTCAACCGAGCCATCCTGGTTCAGGCTAAGGCTTAGATTGCTGGCAAAGCCGGCAAGCGCTTCATCGACACTGTTGTCGATTACCTCCTGCACAAGGTGGTTCGGCCTGGTCGTATCCGTGTACATGCCCGGCCGTTTCCGGACCGGATCCAGCCCGGTAAGCACTTCGATGGCATCGGCGTTATAGGTTTCGTTCATCGATTTTCTCAATACTGCGGGCGCTTCATTTTAGGGCACCTCTGAATAATGGCACATAAATCAGTCTAATCTCGATAGCAAAAAGTCGAAGATAGCAGGCAATTCAGCAGCAAAATCCTCGAAGCTGTGACTGCCATTCTCCCTGACTATGCACCTCGAAGAATTGAATTTTTCGCGTGCTTGTGTGTAATCCAGAACCTCGTCGTCGCTCTGCAGCAACACCATGATATTTCGTGGATATTGTAACTGAGATCTGTCCAGTTTTTTTAGTTCTTCAATATGTTTTTTTGTTACCGTGTGGATCTCATCGGTGTAATAATTCCGGTGCTGCCCCAGGTGTTCCTGCCACAACTCGAACGGTCGCACCGCAGGATTTATCAGGGCCGCAGGAAACCCGTATTCCTCCGCCAGATAGGTGGCGTAGAAGCCCCCGAGGGAGCTTCCGATAAGTACCAGTCGACGCGAGTCCTGGGCCTCGACTATGACTTTGAGCTCGGCCATGGTCTGCGCGGGCCCATGCCGCATCTGCGGAATCAGGACATTCTCTCCCATGCCCCGTTGCTTGCAATAGCGCAGGGTTTGCTGTGCTTTTTTGGACTGGGGAGAACTGAGAAAACCGTGGAGGTAAAGTACGGTGGCCGGTGCGCTCATTAATCCATTAATAGCTTCTGCTGCCGTAGTCCGTTTCCAGGGTATAGTCACCCACTCTTCTCACTTCGGTTTCGATGGCGCCATCGGCAAACAGTTTCAGGGAACGATAAGCAGGATTCACTTTATCCAGCTCAAAGTTGGTCACGTCGGCCTTGAATTGTATGCACGTAGACGGCGTGCACAGACATCGAATATTCCTGTGCATAAAATCTAGATCCTGATGTATGTGCCCGTAGAGAATGCAGCTAACTTTATCGAATCGATCGATAATCTCAAAGAACTGATCATCGTTAATCAGGCCTATATCTTTCATCCATCCCGCATTTCCGGGAATCGGATTATGGTGCAGACAAACCAGGCAGTGATCTATCCCCTTGTCTCCCTGTGCCGCATCGAGACTATTCCCGAGCAATTTCAACTCCGATTCAGCCAATCTGCCATGCACTTTACCCTCTATGCTGGTGTCCAGTAACAGGACCAGCCAATTGGCAAGTCTTAGGGATTTCTCACCGGCGTCTGTTCCCTGCGCCATTTCAAGCATTAAGGTCGCACTGTCATGATTCCCAGGTATCCAGCGCAGCGGCGCATCGATAACAGCCACAGTGCGAATAAAATTATTGTAGGCCTCAGCTGAAGCATCCTGTGCTATATCCCCTGTAGCCAGCAGCAGGTCAATATCAGTCTCGGTCTCCTGCACCAACTTGATTACATGATCCAGACTATCCTGCGTGTTCATTCCCAGTAAAGTGCCCTTCGCATGTTTATAGAGATGGGGATCGGTAACTTGAACGATGTTTATTGGGTTGTGTGGAGTCAATAGTGTCAAGATTTTCTTGGAGATATTAATTGAGGAGCATCTGATTAAATACTCATTAAACTATCGGGCACCTTTGCGCATCTTCCAACTTTCAAGCACAGAGTTAACCACTCACCCAGAAAAGCATTAACTTGCATCTTTTCATCCGTATGATACATCTGAGGATTGGGTCGTGAATATCTGGGTTTCAAGTTCCGGTGTCCCTGGTAAGACACGACTTCTGCAGTAGAGGCATCATGATAAACGCGCACCAGCATCGATGGATTAGTCATCCACTGTTTTAGCTCTGGCTGCTGCGTAATTTCCAGAGTCGTTGTATACTTAAATGCTTCAACAATTTTCATTTCAACAGTGACTTTGTCTGCAGTATTTTCCAGATCGGCGATTACGAATTCGGAGCTAAGGCCTTCCAGCGCTTTTTCTGGCTCGCTGTCGCTTATATACATGCCATTATTCAGTTGCTCGAGGGAAGCTTGCAGCAGAGCATGCTCCAAAAACGACCTGTCTCTGTAAGCCTGCAGATACGGTAATAATTTGAGCAGCCGAATGAAGTTGGCATCACATTCAGCCATCTGTTTAATCAGATCAATACGGTAACTGGATCTCGCCATTTTTAAGCATGGATTCCTTGCGTTCGGCAGGTTCACTGTCACTTCCGGTTTAAAAGCGAATAGGCTGCCTGATTTAGTCTTTTATCGGCTTGTCTCCATATCCCTGAGCCAACATCTTACGTCGATAAGATGAACAGCCACTGTCCACCTGCCCGTCGGACGCATTTTCCCAATTGTAACCAATTGTCACATTAATGCGAGCTTCTCTTCTAATAAGTTTCCGCTCGATATCACCCCCGAATCTGGCGGAGAAAATCTAATTCCAGCGTTGCACTAACTCTTCTTTGTGTAATTGCAACCATTGGCTTGCAATGATAGTCATGGCGTTGTTAATCAGCCCCGAGTCAACTGCCGCAAACAGCGCATTAACCGACAACACCACAACCTGAATATCTTCATGTTCTTCGCTTAAACCAAATACACCGCCGGCATTACCGGCGTCGACCTGTCCGCAAAACAGGCTAAGTTTTTCGTTGCTGGTACCCGGACTATTATAGTAGCTACAGATTTCGATCAGATTTTCGGGGCTGCAATTAGACTCTTCTTCGGCCTCTCGACGGGCAACCTCCAACAAATCTTCTTTTTCTTCTACCATGCCTGCCACCAACTCTAGCAGCCACGGACTGTGCTTTTCATCGATCATGCCGACTCTGAACTGGCGCACGAGAACAACTTCTTCCCGGCTAGGATCAAACAACAAGACACCAACTGCCTGACCCTTGACAAGCAGTTCTCTGTCCATGACTTTACTCCAACCGCCGGCAAATAATTTGTGCCGAAGCTGCAGGCGGTCCAGTTGTAAAAATCCACTATGGCAAATTTCCCGTGAAATCACCTCGGTATCGGCGATACCGAATTTGGACTGCAGCTTGTTCATTTGGGATTAGTTCCTGCTCAGGATTGTTTCGACGAAGCGCTGGCCAGGCGAGTCAGTAACGCAATCATTTGATTCTTTATGTGTTCGCAAACACTGTCAAAACCTTCTTCAAATTCGTCTGCGTTGCCTTCGACCCTGGCTCGAGCCCCGGTGCGCGCAGCGGTGCGAGTTCTCTGGCTCAGGCTTCCGCTGTTTTTGATCTACATGAATTGCCTGTGCAGAGGAAAAGAAGCTTCATTCAGGTGGCGTTAGGAAGCGAATAGTTTGGAATTAGTCCCTGCTCGTTACTTGCAGGAGATGATAGCCGAATTGCGTTTTGACCGGACCCTGCACCGTATTGATATCCGCGCTAAAAACAACCGCATCAAACTCCTTTACCATCATGCCTGGTCCAAACTGACCAAGGTCACCGCCCTGCGCTTTCGAAGGGCAGTTGGAATGCGCATGGGCAACCTCTGCAAAGTCTTCCCCTGCGTCTATTCGATCTTTAAGTTGAAGACATTCTTCTTTTGTGTCTACTAATATGTGCCGCGCGTTGGCTGTGGTCATTGGCTGATTTTCCCGATTTATTGGTCAATCATTATGCCCGATTCATGTGTATTGGACACAAAAAACTTGGTTCTTACGCTATAATCGGGAAACTTTCACAAATCAATAGGGTTCGCGGCCCTTGAGTTACTGTCTGCCACCGCCTGCAATCTGCGATGAACAAACAGCCGATGACAGNCCGAATCCTTCTGCATCANTAATAAAAAATGTCGCAGCAGTGACCGATGCNCTAGGGTCCGGCAGCGCAGCGCGNAGTCAATGAAACCCCATGCAGTCACCCTCATCTGTAAAAATAAATATTTTTTTAATGCCAGGCAAGGAGCCTTTGATAAATTATGCCATTTCCTGAATCCGTCGCGAGAAAACACGTGCACACCCGCGCCATCGATTATCGTGGTTTTGAGCGCGATGACGGCATGTGGGATATAGAAGCCCATATGACCGATACCAAGACCTATGCTTTTAATAATAATTGGCGCGGCGAGGTAAAAGTGGGCGAAGCCTTACACGAAATGTTACTGCGGGTGACGATCGATGATGAATTTGTAATTCGTGATGTGGTCGCCGTCACCGACAATAGCCCATTTCAGGTCTGTCCCAGCATTACCCCCAATTACAGCTCTATTATTGGCATCAAGATGGGACCGGGCTGGCGCAAGGCGATTAGAATGAAGGTAGGCGGCGTGCGGGGCTGCACGCATCTGACCGAGCTGCTATTTCCAATGGCGACGGTGGCAATGCAGACTATCTGGCCCTTACTCCGTCACCGGAAAAAGCAGCCCGACTCCAAGGTGGCGAAGTCCAAATCGAGGCCGGTGGTACTCGATACCTGCCACGCCTGGTCTACAGATTCTCCCGTCGTCAAGGAAAATGCACCCGACTATTACACCGGCGAGAACTAAGCTGGGGCACCTCTGAACAATGCAGTGATGCCCTAACTGGCGAGGGCCAGGGCAACGGCATTAGCGATAGAACAGGGGTATAACCACCGAAACCGTCACGCCCTCCCGGTCTTTCCGGTTCTCCGCCCTGATCTGCCCACCATGGAATTCAGTGATCAGCCTGGCAATGTGCAAACCTATCCCCAGGTGCGGTTGTTTTTGTTTTCCCTGCGGTCGTACCGAGATCATCGCATCGAACACCCGGCCTTCCATTTCTGCTGGCAGCGAGGGGCCGGCATTGGAGACCTTGATAACAGCATGGTCTCTCAACGCACGACAGTAGATTGTAATTGGCTCATCCGGATAGGAAAATTCGACGGCATTGGCAATCAGCTTATCCAGCAGCTGGGCAATGTATTCCGGCACACCATTGGCGAAGATGGGGCCGGATTCCATATCCACATCAAACTGGTGGTCCGGGTAGGCCAACTTGTAGCCTTCCACACTGCCGTGAATGACAGCGTTCAGATCAATTTTCTCTTTTTCTTCAGTTTGCAGCATTTGTTCCAGCCGCGTCGCCTCGCTCATATTGGTCAGGATGAGATTGAGGCGCTTGATTCCCTCTTCTGCTCTCTCGATGTAAACCGCTGACTCCTTGTCGCTCACGGTCAGTCCGAGGTTTTCCAGCGAAGACCTCACGACCGTCACTGGCGTGCGGAGTTCGTGAGAGAGTCTGGACGACATATTCTCGAGATAGCTTGTGTGCTGGGTCAGCCGCTCGACGATATTTGAGAAAGACCGGGAAAGATCCCCTATCTCATCCGAGCTTCTCGAAGCCACGATAGTATTCTGAACCCGGCCGGTGTCGTCGATAATGCTCTCCGCCTGATTCCTCAAGGTTCGGATGCGGCTGGAAATACGGGATGCAGAGAAAAACAGGCCCAGCGTAACCATCAGCATTACCCCGAGAATGGTATTGAACAAGGTCTCCAGGGCCTGATTTCTGAAGGTACGCAAGCCATTCATGTTTTGATCTACCACCACCGCTCCTATCACTTCGCCATTAGCGAGTATGGGGTGAGCTGCTTCCAGCAGTCGCGTCTGGGTGCCTGCGAGTGTACGAAACTGGGTAAATGCGGTGCCCTCTAAGGCGGAATCGATATGCGCGCCGGCGCGGGTGACTTCGGAGTACAGATCATCGATAAAGTCATTGCTGGGTTTCGTCAGGATCTGGTAATACAGCGGGTTCAGTATTTTGTTCTGAACATAGAGCCAGTACTTATTACTTCGAGCATCCTCGATTCGGGAAGATACAGTCAGTCCAGTGGCCGATTGAATATCACCAACCGTCAGTAGTACCCGGCCGCCGCGATCGACTACCTGGATTCTTGAGTTATTGTGCCCCATACCGGCGACAATTCTGTCAATCTCAGGCGTAGGAAGTTGCAAGGAACCAAGCCGCTCGGCGTCTGCTGCCTTGTAAGTGGCAACCACGGTGCTGATATCACGGGTCTGGGGATCATCTACATCGAAGATGGCGAAACCCAGTCTACCTCCTAACATCTCCATCGGTATCTGCAATTCTATATCGTAGCCATCTGCCGTTTCATACCACTGCCCGCTGATTCTTTCCTCGTGGGTTGGTTCCGAATAATCTTCGCCTACTTTAAAAGGGTAGAGAAATTCTGGTTCATGGGGGGCGATAACGTAGTGACTCACACCATTGCCTTCCCTGGAAAGCATGGATATCTGCAGGAAATCGCTGCGGTGCACACTCAATGCATCACGACTCCTGTAAACAACATTTTCATCCCTGACCCTAAAGTAGGCGTAGAGGGAACCATTGTATTCACCCACCATGTTTTTAAAGCCCAGGGAGCCTTCGCTTTCGTATGGTCGGGAGGGATTCAAATCGGTACGCAGATGATCATCATGACCGTAGTCGACTTCATACTGCTGATATTCACGCCAGTCAAGCAGGCTGCCGTCATCGAGAGAGAGCGGTGAATAAACCGGATACACGTAGAGATCTTCGGTACGGCGGGCGGGGCTGTAACTGCCCTCGTCAAACAGCTCCGGACGCTCGTTTAGCGCAGTAGCCAGGGCCTGTGCCGTGCCGAGAACAATTTGTTCCTGGCCGCGGCGCAGATACTCTTCCATCTCGATAATATACTGATAACCAAGCCACGGAATAACCAACAAAAAACTGGAAAGAAAAACCAGCTTGAAGCGAATCCCAAATGGGTTTTTGAATGTAAGATCCATTTATGCTTTAGAAACCTAATGACTGCTTGCAGGTACAATATTCCAGCGGTAACCCATTCCATAGACAGTTTCAATACAATCAAAGGCTTCATCCACATGAATGAATTTTTTCCGTATGCGTTTGATATGTGAAGTAATGGTGCTGCCATCAACAAATATTTTGGATTCCTGCATCAACACCTGTCGGCTTTTTACATGTCCAGGATATTTCACGAGTGCGTGAACCATCCAGAATTCCGTGACGGTGAGAGGAATCGGATGCTCATCCCATTGCACCGTCAATCGACCTACATCCAACACTAGCTGATCTCTTTGCAGAAGACTATCAGGCGATGGTGGCTGATCTATAACATCCAGCCTTCTGAATAGCGCCGCAATCCTGGCGGTCAGATGGGGCAAGCTTATATCTTTGGTCAGGTAGTCATCTGCACCCATTCGCAGCCCACTCACGGTATCAAAATCGTTATCCCGGGCCGTGAGAAAAATAATTGGCAAGGTGTCAGACAGTGAGCGCAACGCCTGACAAAGAGTAAAACCACCATCGATTTCGTTCTCCAAACCGATATCGATAATGGCGAGGTTGGGTAAACGCAGGTCGAAAGCTGACATCGCATCTTTGCGATTGGCATAGGTTTGGACTTCGTAGCCCTGCTTTCTCAAGACATCCGCGTAATTCTCCCGGATGGCGGCTTCGTCCTCTACAATTGCGATTCTTCTGCTCATTACCCCGATACATACCGTTTCAATTTTAGCGGACTATAACCCATTTGCCTGCACAATCGCAGCGATGGTTACAGCAAGCTTCTGATTGCCATCATTTTGCCATATTTAATCACCACATGGCCCCAATCCTTGCCCTGTGGGGTAATAAACACGTTGTTTAATAGGCTTTAGCAACTACCACGGGATTCATTAAAGTTTTGTCCCTCTTTACTTGGACTGTTGCAACCGCATTTTTGTTTCACCCACACAGGATTTTTGCCATGTACAAACAAATTACTTTCATTCTTCTTCTCGGCATCAGCGCTGGCACTGCCTTTGCTGACACACAGCGCGCAAATTATCAGAACAGCGCCTCCGCGGAAGCAACCACAGGCTATATAAGCGGACTGGCGGTTGGCGGGCTTGTGGGTGGGCCCCCGGGTGCTATTTTCGGGGCCGCTGTCGGCGCCATGCTGGGGAATGGGTTTTTCGTACGTAAACGGGCAAACGTCTTGCGAGTCGAACTCTACGAATCACAACTGCAAGTAGCGACGTTGAGAGATGAAGCACTGGTGGCACAACAACAGATGCAACAGGCAATGGCCGAACTCTACAAGATCAAGACCAGCGCCGCACAGGTAATTCCAGCAGGCCTCAGTATCGCTTCTGCATCACCGTGCTGTGATAACACGGTGTTGTCTCTCCACTTTCGAACCGGCTCCAGTGCTATCGAGCCTCACTATGAGGAACAACTTGCCAGCCTGGTAAAACTTGCAAATCAGATGCCTGCGGCCAACGTTGAAATCACTGGCTATGCTGATCGCAACGGAGATGCGGACATGAACCTGCGCTTGTCCAGGGAAAGAACCGCTTCCATAAAGCAGTATTTTAATGGAATGGGAATTCAACATTCATCGATTATCACTGTGGCCTACGGAGAATCCCAACCACTGAGCGCAAGTCAAAGCTTCGAGGCGGACTTCTTCGATCGCAGGGTAATCGTCCGGCTACGGGATTCCAGCAAGCACATGCTCACCCAACTGCCGGACGGTGAATAGAATCCTGCAAGCTCACTTATTGACCTAAAGGAATCTACTGCTATGAAAGAGTTTCGACTTGTAATTGGCAACAAGAACTCTTCTTCCTGGTCCATGTGCCCCTGGTTGTTACTGAAGATGTTTAACGTGGACTTCGATGAAATTCAAATTACACTCTATCAGGACAATACGGTGGAAAAGCTCGGGCCATATTCTCCTTCACTCAAAGTTCCGGTTTTGCTGCACAGGGATATAACTGTTTGGGATTCCCTGGCAATCTGCGAATACATCTCCGCCGAAATACTCGGAGGAAGTGGATGGCCAAGCAGCCGCAAACGTCGGGCCGGCGCCAGGTCGGTAAGTGCGGAAATGCATTCGGAATTTCCTGCCCTGAAACGCGACTGGCCAATGAACTGTAAGGCTTCTTTCCGGCTAACGCCATCAGAGACCTTGTTCAACGAGATAGCGCGCATCGACGCAATGTGGAGTTGTTGTCGTCACCGCTATGGCGAGAATGGCAACTACCTGTATGGCCGCTTTTCTATCGCAGACTGTATGTTTGCC
The DNA here is from genome assembly GCA_002731775.1 of Gammaproteobacteria bacterium. Lineage (GTDB taxonomy): Bacteria > Pseudomonadota > Gammaproteobacteria > Pseudomonadales > Pseudohongiellaceae > UBA9145. The sequence continues at coordinate 17,090 of PCCP01000040.1, read as the reverse complement.
CCCATCGCGGTGTGCTTTGATGCCTATGGTGCGAAGCTGAGCAGCGATTCCAACAGCTATTTACAAACGCTGCTGGATAATCCCTTCATCCAGAAATGGATATCCCTGGGTCGGCGAGAACGAGAGCCCCTGGCGATTGCCTATGCCAGTACTGCTTAGAGTTTTTCTCATCAAACCCATCGCTCGCAGTTCCCACTTAACTTGGTGACACCAATGTCATGTGCCTTCACACATTCTGAATTTAGGTTATTTGGAGCGATTTTGAGTAGATAAAAATTCTGCGATGGACGGCCAAGCGATGGAGTGGCATATCCTTCTGCATCAGCAATTAAGGCGTAGCACCGAGTGACCGAGGGAGACCGTTTCCCAGGGCTCCCGACCGAGTGAGAGAACCCGGGAGGGGGGCAAGCCGCTGAGGCAGGAGGGTATGGCAGCGCAGCGCGCCTTCACTGAACCACATAAACCAATTACCAATCATGTCAATCTCCAATTAAAATTCGGTGGTCTGCGGTCGACATTTTCTTATAGGATATTTTCCTTAATAAGAAGGTAAGCGGCGTGTCGGCAACTGAAGTGATTCAATTCTGGTTCGACGAGATCGAACCGGCGCAGAGATTCAGGAAAGATCTTGAGTTCGACACCATGATTCGAACCAGGTTTCTGGACCTGCACACGCGAGCCAGCAAGGGCCTGTTATATGCCTGGCGTGATTACCCGCTGGACGCACTTGCGGAAATTATCATCCTCGATCAGTTTTCCCGGAACCTGTTCAGGGATAGTGCTGAAGCCTTTGTCTATGACACCCTCGCGCTAGTCCTGGCACAGGAGGCAATACGGCAAAAGTTTGACGAAGAGCTCGAAGAGAGCAAGCGGGCATTTCTGTATATGCCGTTCATGCACAGCGAATCGGCTGATATACACGAGATAGCACTGTATTTGTTTGATTGTCCGGGGCTCGAGGACAATTACAATTTCGAACTCAGACACAAGGCAATCATCGATCGCTTCGGCCGTTATCCTCACCGCAATGATTTATTAGGCAGGGAGTCCACCCCCGAGGAGATTGAGTTTTTGCAGCAGCCGGGTTCTTCTTTCTAAGGATTGTTATCGCCCCAGGCATTTGAGTCGAAGAGCCGAGTATCAATTTAAAAATTTACCTTGCAGGCAGTACATCCCTGAGTTTTTCCGCCATTTCCGTCAGGGTGGCCGCTGTTGTATCCCAGTCTATGCAGGCATCGGTGACGGAAACGCCATATTTCAAATCGGCGAGGTCCGCCGGAATAGATTGATTGCCGTGATTGATATTGCTCTCCAGCATCACTCCGATAATCGACTTGTTGCCTTCCAGTATCTGATGGGTAACGTCCTTGAGTACCAGGGGTTGCATATCCGGGTCCTTGCCGGAGTTGGCATGGCTGCAATCGATGACAATGTTATTGCTCACTCCGCCGTCGCCGAGGGCCTTTTCGCATAGCGCCACATGCACGCTGTCATAGTTCGGACCTTTCGATCCCCCTCTTAGCACCACATGGGCATAAGGATTGCCTTTCGTGCTAACAACGGAAACCTGGCCTTCACCGTTGATGCCGAGAAACCGGTGCGGACTGGAAACTGATTGCATCGCGTTAACCGCCACCATCAAGCCGCCATCGGTGCCATTCTTGAATCCCACCGCCGAAGAGAGTCCCGAAGACATTTCACGATGGGTTTGGGATTCGGTAGTTCTGGCGCCGATGGCTGACCAGGTAATCACGTCCTGAAGATATTGGGGGGAAATGGGGTCGAGAGCCTCCGAAGAAGTAGGCAGGCCAAGTTCCACGATGTCCAGTAATAGCTTTCGCCCTTTGCGCAGCCCGTCTTCGATCTTGAATGAATCGTCCATGTAGGGGTCATTAATCAAGCCCTTCCAACCAATGGAAGTCCTCGGCTTCTCGAAATACACCCGCATCACTATATATAATACGTCTTTAACGCTGTCCGCCAGCGACTTTAATCGCTTCGCATAATCCAGTGCAGCATCGGTATCATGGATAGAACATGGTCCGACGACGACGAAGAGTCGTGGGTCTTTCCGATCCAGTATGGAAAAGATGGTATCCCGCGCCAGTTGCACCGATGCCAGCGCCTTAGCTTCCAAAGGCAAATCGGATTTCAGTAGTTCCGGTGTAATCAGGGCTTCATTCGAAGCGATATTTAAATTGTCGGTTGCCTTCACGTTAAGGCTCCTCTGAACAATGGCATACGGTCTCTGCGTGGTCTGAAGCGTACGGGTGCAAGATGCACTTCGCCGGTAATGGCCCAGCCCTTGGCAAGATGTGCAACGCAGCAACTGGGCGCTTCAGAGCTCGCCCTTCGGGGCCTTCAGGCGGTTTCGCACTCTGCGTTGCCAATTTTCGACAGGCGGACGCATGCCTTCTAATTGTCGCCTTGATTGCGAAACCGCCTGAAGGCCAGAGACCATATGCCATTGTTCAGAGGTGCCTTAGATTTCTATTGCTGGAAAATTGGGCCGGCATTGTAGCAAATACTGGTCCGGAAAGTCATACTCCCAATTCCCTAATTGCCAAGTTCCTTATTTATCAAACAAAACAAAGGGTCCCCTAGTGTTTATAAGCAGTAATTTTGATTCAGGAAATATCGATGTCGTCTCCTGTGAGATTGCTGGCGACGGCGTCGGCGAAATCCAGCTACAAATTCGCAAGGATGCGCACTCTGAATTTTACCAGTGGTTTCATTTCCGACTAAGCGGCGCCAAAGACCTAAGCTGCACCCTGAAAATTCTGAATGCAGGTGGTGCCGCATATCCTCCTGGATTCGAGAACTACCGGCTATGTTACTCCTACGACAGGGACAGCTGGCTGCGTCATCCCACCCAACTGGAGAAGGGGGTGCTCTCCTTTAATTTTAAACCGGGCTATGACGCAGTGTACTTTGCTTATTTCGCTCCCTATTCCATGGAGCGACACCATGACCTGATCGCAAAGAGTATCCAATCACCGCTTTGCAGTCATCGCCTGCTGGGCCAATCCCTGGATGGACAGGATCTGGATTTACTGCGAATCGCTTTGCCAGATCAGAATGAGAACAAAAAGACCTGTTGGGTAATTGCACGGCAACATCCGGGGGAGTCGATGGCTCAGTGGTGGATGGAGGGCTGCATCGAGCAACTTCTCGAAGTTGAAAATCCGAACACTATCGCCTTGCTCGAAACCTGCAATATTTTCCTGGTGCCAAACTTGAATCCAGACGGCAGCAGGCGTGGTCACCTGCGAACCAATGCCGCCGGCAGGAATCTGAATCGAGAGTGGGCCGACCCCACTATGGAGGCCAGCCCCGAAGTGTACCTGGTAAAACAGGCCATGAATCAAACTGGCATGGACCTCATGCTGGACGTACACGGTGACGAATCACTGCCCTATTGCTTCATCGCTGGCACCGAGGGACTCTCCAACTGGAATGAGAAAAAGCAGGCGCAACTGGATTTTTACAGGACCACGCTGGCAGCGTTGAATCCGGACTTCCAAACCAAAAAAGGTTATCCGTCCAAGGCACCGGGACAGGCGAATCTAACCATGAGTACCGCACAAATGGCCGACTTGCACCAATGTCTGGCGATGACACTGGAGATGCCGTTCAAGGACACCACCGCCACGGTAGATGAGAAATTTGGCTGGTCGGCTCAACGCAGCAAGCAATTGGCCCACTCCTGCCTTGAGGCAATACAAAAATATCTGGCCAGCGGTCTGTTATAAACCGGGCCGGAGCGGACAATTCACCAGGCCCCCTATACCTTGTGGTATAGCTTGCGACCTTGTTCATTGTACTCGACCGCCATCGCTTCCATGCCCGATTGAATTGCCGCGTCGACATTCCCCGATTCTTGTTTCGCGGCGTAGTCCCGCACTTCCTGGGATATCTTCATCGAGCAGAATTTTGGTCCGCACATGGAACAAAAGTGAGCGACCTTGCCAGATTGCTTCGGTAAGGTTTCATCGTGGAACGAGCGAGCGGTTACCGGATCCAGCCCCAGATTAAACTGATCTTCCCAGCGGAACTCGAAGCGCGCCTTCGACAGCGCATTGTCTCGCAATTGGGCGCCAGGATGACCCTTGGCAAGATTGGCGGCGTGGGCGGCGATGGTATAAGCCATCAGACCTTCTTTTACATCTTGCTTGTTGGGAAGTCCCAAGTGTTCTTTCGGCGTGACATAGCACAGCATTGCACAGCCGTACCAGCCAATCATTGCGGCACCGATGCCCGAGGTGATGTGGTCGTATCCCGGGGCTATATCCGTCGTCAGCGGACCAAGGGTATAGAATGGCGCCTCATCACAGACCTCCAATTGCTTCTCCATATTTTCCTTGATCAGGTGCATGGGCACATGGCCCGGGCCTTCGACCATGGTTTGTACGTCATGCTTCCAGGCTATCTTGGTCAACTCACCCAAGGTTTCCAGTTCACTGAACTGGGCTTCATCATTGGCGTCGGCAATACAGCCCGGTCGCAGGCCGTCGCCCAGGGAAAAGGACACATCGTAGGCTTTCATGATTTCGCAAATATCTTCGAAGTGGGTGTAAAGGAAGTTTTCCTTATGATGCGACAGACACCACTTCGCCAGAATGGCGCCACCGCGGGAAACAATACCGGTGACTCGCCTGGCCGTGAGCGGCACATAACGCAGTAACACGCCGGCGTGAATTGTAAAGTAATCGACCCCTTGCTCCGCTTGTTCAATCAGGGTATCACGATAGATTTCCCAGCTCAGGTCCTCTGCCACTCCACCTACTTTTTCCAAGGCCTGGTAGATGGGAACGGTGCCGATGGGCACCATGGAATTGCGAATAATCCACTCACGGGTTTCGTGAATATTCTTGCCGGTGGACAAATCCATTACCGTGTCCGCCCCCCATAAAGCCGACCAGGTCAGCTTCTCCACCTCTTCTTCGATCGATGAAGTTACCGCTGAATTGCCAATATTTGCGTTCACCTTTACCAGAAAATTACGGCCAATAATCATTGGCTCGATCTCCGGATGGTTGATATTCGATGGGATTATCGCGCGGCCCAGGGCGATTTCCGAGCGCACGAATTCCGGCGTGATTTCGGCGGGGATATTGGCGCCAAAGGATTCGCCATGATGCTGGCTCGCCTCTGCGGTCAGGATTGTTGTCTGCACCTTCGCCATGTTTTCGCGAATGGCGATAAACTCCATCTCCGGGGTAATAATGCCCTTGCGGGCGTAGTGTAGTTGGGACACATTGCAGCCCGCTCTGGCCCTGAGCGGCTTCCGTATATGCTCAAATTTGAACTCGGCGCTGCCCAGGTCCCGCGCTCTTGCCTGGGAATAGGTCGAACTCACAGAATCGAGCAATTCGGTGTCCTCGCGCTCCTCGATCCAGGCCGCGCGTATCGCCGGTAGGCCGGCGCGGAGGTTTATCTGCGCCGATGGTTCTGAATAGATCCCCGAAGAATCGTATACCCTTACTGGCGCATTGGGTTCCGCTCCGGATTCAGTTTCGGTGTCGGTGAGGGCGATCTCTCGCATCGGCACCTGCATATCTGCCCGGCTGCCCTGTACGTAGATCTTCCTGGAATTCGGAAAATATTGCTTGGTAGAGGTGTTCAAACGGGAGATTTTGTCGATAAATTGTTCAGGGTTTGCGTTCATTCGAAGATTCCAATCATGGCAGGCTGAGGTAGTGTGTAGCTGTCGTCAGAATCACCCGCACGCAGCTGCTGACTGTGGCTTTGTATTTTCGGGGAATTACTGAACTCGCATTATGCCCCAATTCCGGACCAAAGTAATAAGGCCATTATTCAGAAGTGTCCTAGCGCGAGAAATATTTGTAACAGCTTTCGACTGCAGGTCGTCTAATAGACTGCTAACGGGCATCTATCGCAAAAGGTCGGATTCAATTGTCACTTTTAGTTACACTATGTAAAATGCCGTCTTGCTTCAAAACCGCCAGTTGGAACTCCAAGGAAGCTCTGATTAATCAAATTTTTTGTCAACTGATCAACACTTTTTAACGCATAAAGGTTAACTATTATGGGCCGTGCAGCGAATTTTATTGGATTTATTTTGGTGAGCAGCTTGAGCGTATCAGCAAGCGGCGCCGATGATTTAGTCAGCATTCTGCAGCTGGCAATGGCGAATGATCCCACCCTGAAGCAGGCGGAAGCCAACTATCGGGCCAATCGGGAAAATGTCTTTCAGAGCCGCGCTATTCTGATGCCATCGTTCGGTCTACAGGCTTCAACGACCCGCTTAACCAGTGGCTTCACCGATTCTGTATACGTCGATGTGCCGGACCCAATATCGGGACAATTGGTTCGTACCCGGATAATTGACGATCACAGCTTTCGACCCGGCATTAACAACCACAACTGGGGAGTGGGTCTGAATCAGAGCGTGGTCAATCGCGCTAACTGGTATAACCTGCAGAGCGCAAAGGCCAGTGACAAGGCCGCTGCGGTCAGTTTTGCCGCACAGGAGCAGGATCTGATCATGCGGGTTTCGGTGGCCTACTTCGATGTGCTTCGTGCCCTGGACGCGCTGGAGACCAATAATCAGGAAGAGACTGCCGCCCTGCGCTCGCTGGATCAGACCCAGCAACGGGAAGCAGTAGGTCTGGTTGCCATTACCGACGTCTACGACAGCCAAGCGGCCTATGACCTGGCCAGAAACACCACGATTCTGCAGCAGGATATACTTCAAGCACGCTACGAGGCACTGGAAGCGATTACCGGACAGCCGCATCCGGAGATTGATCTGCTGCGAGAAGATTTTCCCATCTTGGAGGTCGACGGCAGCCTTAATTCCTGGGAAAGGCAGGCAGATTCAAGCAGCCTCACCGTTAATGCCGCCGAATATAATCTGGAGGCTTCCAAAGAAAATCTCAAGGCGAGAAGATCCGATCATCTTCCGACCATCGACCTATCTGCATTTTTTGGCCACTTCGTGACCCAACCTCTGTTGCGGGAGGGCATTCAGATCGGCGGTGGCGCCAGCGACCGCACTCAGATTGCGCTGAATCTAACTATCCCAATATACTCAGGTGGCGCCACCAGTTCTCGCCGCCGGGCGGCGGAATACCGGGTACTTGAAGCCAAGGAGTCCCTCGAATTAAGTCAACGGCAATTGACTCAAAACATTCGCAACGCCTATCGCCGCGTGAACACAGATGTTCTTGTGATCGCCCAGAGACAACGGTCCATTACTTCCACCCAGAGTGCGCTGGACGCGACGGAACTGGGCGCAGAAGTTGGCACTCGTAATATCGTCGAGGTATTACTGGCCAGGGAAAATTTGTATCGGGCATTGCGACTCTATGATGACGCGCGCTACAACTATGTCATCGACAGTCTGATTCTGAAGCAAGTCGCCGGTATCCTGACACCACAGGATATTCTCGAACTAAACGAGTGGTTACAGCAGGGAGCTTGAGTAACCCTTGGTCGGGCTTTGACGACAGGCAAGACCGGCCACGCAAGGATACGAACTCACCCTGGTTGATTTAATCGCCATCAAGCTTCAACACACCATCACCGGAAAATGACCTTGCAAAGCAAACTACCTGATGTTGGCACGACGATTTTCACGGTGATGTCGAAGCTGGCGCAGGATTATGGCGCCATCAATCTGTCACAGGGATTTCCTGATTTTGATTGTCCGCAGCGGCTAAAAGAGTTAGTCAGCAAATATCTTTACGATCGCAAGAATCAATACCCCCCGATGGCTGGAATCACCGGCTTGCGAGAACAAATCGCCGAGAAACTACAGTTCCATTACCAGCATTCTGCCGACCCGGAAACTGAAATAACTGTCACCTCTGGTGCTACTGAGGCCTTGTTTGACGCCATCCAGGCGACGGTCTCCGCCGGTGACGAAGTCATCGTTTTCGATCCCGCTTATGACTCCTATGAGCCAGCCATAATACTGGCGGGTGCGAGGGCAGTGCATGTGCCTATGGCCTTGCCTGCATACAATATCGATTGGGATCATGTCGCTCAGGCGATTACGGTCAACACCCGCTTGATCATTATTAACACGCCTCATAACCCCTGCGGCTCAATCCTGACCAGAGATGACCTCGACAAGCTGGCGGCTTTAATCCGGGACCGACAGATTCTCGTGCTCTCCGATGAAGTCTATGAGCACATGGTCTATGACGACCTCACTCACCAGAGTGTTTTAGGTCACGACGAACTCAGAGAAAAAAGCTTTGCCGTTTTCTCATTTGGCAAAACCTATCACGCAACTGGCTGGAAACTGGCCTATTGTGTAGCTCCCGCGGTTCTTACCGAGGAGTTCAGGAAAGTACACCAGTTTGTCACCTTTACCACCTCCAGCTTCGTACAGTACGCGATTGCCGATTTCATGGCCGAATGCCCCGAGCATACCCAACAATTGCCGAAATTTTATGCAGCAAAGCGCGATACCTTTTGTCGGCTAATTGCCGACTCCAGACTGAAATTCACGCCTTCTAAGGGCACTTACTTCCAACTGGTGGACTACAGCGAAATAAGCGACATGCCCGATGTGGAGTTCGCAAACTACCTGACCCGGGAAAGAGGAGTTGCCGCCATACCGCTGGCACCGTTCTACCAGACGCCGCCGGCAACAAAGATATTGCGCTTTTGCTTTTGCAAGGACGATGCCACTCTCGAGCAAGGCGCAGCGATTCTTTGCAAGTTATAATGTGACCATGACCGAGCTCGATTTATCACTGCTGGCCAACGACATCAAACGATGGGGACGGGAGTTGGGTTTTCAACAGGTCGCTATCGCGGATCTAGACTTGGACACCCACGCCGATCACCTCGAGTCCTGGCTGCAGAAAAATTACCATGGCGCCATGCACTACATGGCTAAGAACCGCGATAAACGCCGCCACCCGGCACAATTGCACCCCGGCACCATGAGAGTGATCTGTGTGCGCATGGACTATGCCACGGATACCGGGAATTCGCTCGATCCAGTCAATGATAGTGGCAAAGCCTATGTCGCCCGTTTCGCCCGTGGCCGGGATTATCACAAGCTAATCAGAAAGCGCTTGCAGGGCCTGGCGTCGAAGATTGAAGAAGCAGCGGGCTCTTTTGGATATCGAGCTTTTGTCGACAGTGCTCCGGTGCTGGAGCGGGCCCTGGCGGAAAATTCCGGCCTCGGCTGGATCGGCAAGAACACCATGTTGATCAACAAGCGCGTCGGATCCTGGTTTTTCCTGGGAGAACTCTTTACCGACCTGCCACTGCCAGTCGATCAACCGGAGACAGACCACTGCGGCAGCTGCACTGCCTGTATGGATATTTGCCCTACCAATGCCTTCGTTGGGCCCAATCTTCTAGATGCAACAAAATGCATCTCCTATCTCACCATAGAACTGCGTAGCGCTATTCCGGAACACCTTCGCAAGCCCATGGGCAATCGGATTTTTGGTTGTGACGACTGCCAGCTGGTTTGTCCGTGGAATAAATTTACCAGCAAAACCGAGGAAGCGGACTTCACGCCCAGACACAGATTGGATGATGTGGAACTGCGGGAGTTGTTTGCCTGGACCGAGCAGGAGTTTTTGGACAACACCAGGGGCTCGCCGATTCGTCGGATTGGTTACGCGTGCTGGTTAAGGAATATTGCGGTGGCCCTGGGTAATGCCAGCAGCACAGATAAAGTTGTTCAAGCCCTGCAAACCAAAGTCGATCACCCGTCGGCGCTGGTCAGGGAGCATGTGCAGTGGGCTCTCGATCAACACGGGCATCGACATTAGATCTGCCGCGGTTTAGTCCTTAAAAAAATGCGCCCGGTAGTATTTCAGTTCGGCAATAGAATCCTTGATGTCGTCCATGGCCTGGTGCGCGCCTCGCTTTACAAGCCCTTCAAGTAATTCTGGTTTCCATCTGCGAACCAGTTCTTTCACCGAACTCACATCGAGATTACGGTAGTGAAAAAATGCCTCGAGTTCAGGCATGTAGTTTGCCATGAAGCGACGATCCTGGCAGATGCTGTTACCGCAGAGTGGAGAATCGTTTTTGCCTATATGCTGATTCAGGAAATCGAGGGTTTGGCGTTCCGCTTCCCGCTCGTCGATAGTGGATTGCCTGACTCTCTCAATCAGACCGGAGGCGCCATGATGCTTCTGATTCCAGTCATCCATAGCCGCCAGAGCAGCATCCGATTGCTTGATTGCCATCACCGGCCCCTCGGCAAGAGTATTCAGTTGCGCATCGGTTACCAGCGTAGCAATTTCAATAATCACATCTGTCGCCGGCGTCAATCCGGTCATTTCCAGATCCAGCCAGACCAGATTCAGACTTGTGTCCATTGCTAGGGAACCTCCGTTCTCGATCGTTACTTCCTTGGTCTCAAGTGAAGATTGTAGCAAAGCTTCAACATGGGGAATATGCAATAATCCTCGCTCGCCGATCCACAAACCAATCTAATCATCAAAGACCAGTGATGAGCAAACGCAAGCTTAGCAGAGCCCAGGCAGCAAGAATTGTTGAAAAGCAGAAGAACGAACTGATTTCCGATACGGCGTCAGGAGAGGCTACCGCGGGAGCCCTTCAATCCCGATGCAACGGTCGCATCATTAGCCACTTCGGACAGCAACTGGATGTGGAAGATCTCGACCCCGCCGGGCGTGGGGAGATCATTCGATGCCATCAACGCGCAAACCTGCCGGCACTGGTTACCGGTGATCTCGTCGTCTGGCAACAAGGCGAAGCAGAGACCGGCGTGATTCTGGCGCTGGGAGACCGCAAGAGTCTTTTCGGTCGTCTCAACGCGGCAGGCAATATGAAGTTGGTCGCCGCCAATGTCGATATCGTCTTGCTGGTCATCGCACCCCGGCCGCAGGCCTTCATGAACCTGATCGACAGATACCTGGTGGCGATCGAGAGCCTGCACCTGCAAGCGCTGCTGGTGATGAACAAGCTCGATCTGCTGGAAAATGAGAAAGCAGACGAAATGGACAAGATGTTGTCTATATATGAGCAGGTTGGCTACGCAGTGTATCGGGTCTCTGCCAGCGATGGCAGGGGCATAGAGTCCCTGGAGACCGCCTTGAATGGGAAAACCACGGTGCTGGTGGGCCAGTCTGGTGTCGGCAAGTCTGCCCTGATCAATCGTTTCGGACTCGAGTCGATAGCGACGGTCGGTGAGCTATCGACTGCCCATGACCAGGGAACTCACACCACCACCACGGCGAAACTCTTCCACCTGTCACACTATGACCTCATTGATTCCCCTGGAATTCGGGAATTCAGTCTTGGGCAGGTAACTCAGCAACAGGTATTAGACGGCTTCAAAGAAATGAAGTCGTTGGCCAGTCGTTGTAAATTCCGGGATTGCTCCCACCAGAGCGAACCCGATTGCGCTATCCAGCAAGCGCTGGTGACGGGAGAAATTCATCCGCAGCGACTGGCCAGCTATTTTCAAATACTCCAATCCAGAGAGAGTAAGCAGTAGAATAGGCAATAGCAGGATTGCACACGGAACCACTATGAACTCACAGGCGCCACTATCATTAATTCTAGAGCCTGCCGAACTGCAGCCGCTGCTGCCAAGTCAGGAACTGCTGCTGATATCAGTTTGTCAGCAGCAGGTTTTCTCGGCGGCACACATCCCGGGCTCTGCTCTCATCAGGCCATCGGAGCTGGTTACCGCCATCGGTCCAGCCACCGGCAAGTTACCCAGTGCCGAACAACTAAGCGCCATCTTTTCTCGCGTGGGGTTGCGGGAGGACTGTCACGTCATCGCTTATGACGACGAAGGCGGCGGCTGGGCAGGCAGATTGCTTTGGACCCTGGATGTCATCGGCCATCGTCATTACTCCTTACTCAATGGCGGCCTGGTGGCCTGGATAAGATCCGGATTGCCGGTTGATGCCGGCATGACCGATTCCGTGCCGACGGATTTTAAGGCCAGTATCAATCGTGAACTGCTTACGAATATAGGTGAAATTATCGATCAAATTGGCGATTCGAATTTCATCATTTGGGATGCAAGATCTGCGGAAGAATTCGACGGCAGCAAAATTACCGCCCGGCGCAACGGCCATATACCCGGCGCTGTCAATCTCGATTGGCTGGCGCTGATGGACCGTGATAATGACCTGCGCCTGCGACCCCTGGCAGAATTAGAGAGGCAATTGCGGGCTTTGGGCATCGGCAAGGGGAAAAACATCGTTACCCATTGCCTGTCTCACCACAGATCGGGGTTATCTTACCTGGTGGGTAAGGCATTGGGGCTGAACATCAAAGCCTACGATGGCTCCTGGTCCGAATGGGGAAACAATGCAGACACACCCATCGAGACACTTTGAAGAGCCTCCCAGGCCGCCGTAAAAGAGTCACTTATGTCAAACCTGTTTGTGTTACTTCAGTACATCGCGCCGCAACATCTCATTTCCCGCCTGGCGGGCAAACTCGCCAACGGCACGCTCTTCAAAAACCAGCTAATCAGGCTTTTCGTCAGGCGCTACCATGTCGACCTGTCCGAATCCAGATTCGAAGATATTCACCAGTTTAAAAATTTTAATGCCTTCTTCACCCGGGAACTCAAGCCTGGCGCCAGGCCTGCTGCGAGCGTTACCGGCGCAATCCTGTGCCCGGCAGACGGCAGCATCAGCGAAGTGGGAGCCATTAGCAATGACAATCTTTTACAGGCAAAAGGCCGCTTTTTCTCGCTCGATGCGCTACTGGGGGGCGATTCGAAATTGGCGGCACAGTTTCAAGAGGGCTGTTTTGCCACCGTCTATCTGTCCCCCAGAGACTACCATCGGGTGCACATGCCACTCGGCGGGCGCCTGCAGAAGATGATCTACATTCCCGGAAGATTGTTTTCCGTCAACCAGGCGACTACCCGCAGCATTCCCAGTTTATTTGCCCGCAACGAGAGAGTCGTGTGCCTGTTTGAAACGGACGCAGGACCGATGGCAGTTATCCTGGTTGGTGCCATGATAGTCGCCGGCATCGAAACTATTTGGTCCGGCCAGGTTTGCCCCACCGCAGGCACTCGTGCTATCCGCACCACCGACTACAGCGAACACAGCCCACCGATCGAAATAGCGGGCGGTAGCGAAATGGGCCGCTTCAAATTGGGCTCGACGGTAATCGTCCTCTTCGGTCACGGCGCGATAACACTGGAAACCGATTTGCAAGCACAGACTCCTGTTAGAATGGGTCAGTCGCTCGGTCGCATAAGCGGCCACTAAAAATACCATCTAGCAGGCTGCTAAGGACCCTCGATGACACAAGATGAATTAAAACGTGCGGTCGCCCTCACCGCATATGAGTATGTCGAAACATTACTCGAAGACGACACCATCATCGGTGTGGGTACCGGATCCACTACCAACTTCTTCATTGCAGAGCTGGGAAAAATCAAACATAGAATCGGTGGCACCGTGGCAAGCTCCGATGAGTCTGCCAGGCGACTGAAGGAACTCGGCATTCCGGTTTACGACCTTAATAGCGCCGGTCCTGTCGCCGTTTACGTCGATGGTGCGGATGAAACCAATAAACACCTGCAACTCATCAAGGGCGGGGGTGCGGCACTGACTCGAGAAAAAATTATTGCGGCGGTGGCGACAGAGTTCGTCTGTATAGCCGACGAATCCAAGATGGTAGGGGTACTCGGAAAATTCCCACTGCCGATAGAAGTCATTCCGATGGCCCGCAGTCACGTCGCCAGACAACTGGTGTTATTGGGAGGAGACCCGGTGTATCGAGAGGGATGTATTACCGACAACGGTAATCACATTTTGGACCTCTATAACCTGGAGATCCTCGACCCCAGGTCCCTGGAGCAACAGATCAATCAAATTACCGGGGTGGTTTGCAACGGACTGTTTGCCATCCGCGGCGCAGACAGGCTTATTCTGGGCACAAACTCGGGCGTTAAGACATACCTGCCCTGAAATTGTCTGCCGCTGAACCGAGCTGGGGCACCTCTGAACAATGCAGTGAAGTCCTGGCAGCTTAGGGCCTGGCCTGCGTGAAGTACTCACAGCCCGACGCCCTGATTGAGACTGAAAATCCCTGATCGGGGATGCACCCTACTTCCTGACTACCGGCGCTTGGCCTTCGCTCAAAGCGGAGTAACGTTTTCCGCCTGTGGCCCTTTCTGGCCGTCGGTGACTTCCATATTCACCTTTTGACCTTCATGCAGCGATCTTCTTCCTGAACCGTTGATGGCGCTGAAGTGAACAAATACATCCTTGCCCCCTTCCTGTTCTATGAAGCCAAATCCCTTTTCGTCGTTAAACCACTTCACGGTACCTTCTACTGTGTCTGCCATATTGCTCTCGTGCTCTAAAATATTTGCTTAGTTTCGGCCTGCTGACAAACACCCTCGAGGGCTCGAAACAGGCCAGATTTCCAGTCTACGCCCCTAATTACTAGTTGGAAACTGAATTTGCCACGAAAACTGATGAATCAGGGCATTCATCTTAAGCTTCCTTCACGCTGTCTCACTCACCTCCAAAGCCTCGGCTAAAATCTGGCTTCGGGGTGAAAATCTGCAGCGTAAATGCCTGTCGGCTCGCTCCCGCTTATCAATCAATTTACCGGGATTCATAATATTGCGTGGGTCGAATTTCTTTTTCACCGCCTGCAACTACTTAAGCAGAGGCGCGCTGGTATTAGTCAATACATTTATCGATTACGGAGAATACTCTGGATCTAAATTCTGCTGATTCGTTCACCAGATGGTGTTTGGCATCGTCGATTAAATAGGATTTCGAATTTGGAAATTTTTCCAGCAGACTCGACAAATTGAAGCGCCAGTCAACGGTTCCATCTCCACTACCCTGAACGATGCTAAGGGGGATATCCGAACCAGGCGCCCTGGCGAAGCGCCGTTGATAGTCTATCATCGCCGAGACCCATTCCCTGGGCAAAATCTGACTCTGTAGCGCATCGTCGCGCTGCAGAAAATTGAGAAATTCCAGGTCGTGGCTGTTGCTGGAAAACGAGCGCCGGATCGAGTTTGGCAACCACTTCGACAGTGCATACAGTATCCTGCCCCAGGCCCAGTTGCTTGGTCGCAATAGCGGGCACAGTAACACGTAGTGTTGGATTTCGAAGTGGCTGGCCAGGTCGGTGTGCAGAAGCGAATCGATGATAACAGCGGCGCCTGCACTCTGAGCTATAGTGATCCAGGGCCGGCCAAGTTCCCCTGCATCTGCTAGGTCGAGGCAGCCCTTGAAGGCTTCACCGTATTCCCTGAAAGAATTGATGCTGGCGACGGGGCCACTGGAAAGACCGTGCCCCGGCAGATCGAATATAACGACGTCGTAGCCTGAATCCAGAGCGTAGCTGATCAGGTGGCCGTAGAGTCCGGTGTGATCAAAGTAACCATGGATTAGAAATGCGGTGCCCTTATCCTCTTGCCGATTCTCTCTCGAATCAGTCCCTTGCTCCGTCGGCGGGTCATGATAGAAGTAGTGGCAGACGAGCTTGAAGCAACCGCTTTCGATCGTGCCCAGACGGTGGCCGACGCGGTGACCCCGACTGTGTAAATCGAGACCGTAGTGATCTATATAAGCGCCGAGTAATCCACTGTCGTTGTGGAACTCGCCGCCCCTGAAATCGATTGCAGGAAGACTTTCGCGCAGTTGATCCGCATCTGCTTGGCTAAACATAGGTCGGCTAAATTATGGGTACCTAAAATGTAGGATTATTTGGAAATGCGGGCAGAGACCTGGCAGAAAACGCCCGGCCTGCTGCTGGTCAGGCAGCGGTGCATTGTCCCCGCCGAATTAGCTAGGCCGTAGTTGCGTAGCGCTCAGACATTTCTTCGAGATTGTAGATTCTGCCAAAGTTCGTTATTTGACCGGCGCAGCCAAAAGCCTCCATTCGCTCCTTGACGATGCCTTTCATCGCCAGCATCGTCGGAATTAAAAATTTCCTCGGGTCAAATTCAGATGGATTCTCGGCGAGAAATTTTCGCGCCGCACCGGTGGATGCCAGGCGTAAGTCTGTATCGATATTCACCTTGCGAACACCATGCTTGATGCCTTCCTGAATTTCTTGCAACGGCACCCCGTAAGTCTCCGGAATCTCCCCGCCAAACTCGTTGATTATAGCCAGCCATTCCTGCGGCACCGATGAGGAGCCATGCATGACCAGGTGCGTATTGGGAATCTTCTGATGGATTTCCTTGATGCGGCCGATCGCAAGCACGTCTCCCGTAGGCGGGCGGCTGAATTTGTAGGCGCCATGGCTGGTGCCAATCGCTATCGCCAGGGCATCGACTCCGGTGGCATCGACAAAATCCAAGGCTTCCTGAGGATCGGTGAGTAACTGGGACATGGACAACACCCCCTCTGCACCGCTGCCGTCTTCCTCCGCGGCCATTCCGGTTTCCAACGAGCCCAGGCAGCCGATCTCCCCCTCCACTGACACACCACAGGCATGCGCCGCTTTAACCGTCGTCCGGGTGACCTCGACGTTGTAGTCGAAATCAGCCGGCGTCTTACCATCCTCACCCAGTGAGCCATCCATCATTACCGAGGAAAATCCCAGCTGGATAGAACGCTGACAGACCGCCGGAGTAAAACCATGGTCTTGATGCATAACGATGGGTATATGGGGGAACTCTTCGAGCGCCCCCTGTATTAAATGCCTGAGGAAATTTGAGCCGGCGTATTTTCTGGCACCGGCCGATGCCTGCAAAATGACCGGGCTGTTAGATTCGTCGGCGCCTTCCATAATTGCCCGAATCTGCTCCAGGTTATTTACATTAAATGCCGGCACGCCGTAGTCATTTTCCGCGGCATGGTCCAATAATTGTCGTAAACTAATTAGCGCCATGTCTATCCCTCGCTGTTTCCTGTTGCTTGTACATTGTGCGGAACCGCCATCTAATTTTTACTGGCTCTGTCTTCCAGGATTTGTACCGCCGGTAGCACCGCCCCCTGCACGTAGTCCAGGAACGCCCCACCACCGGTGGAGATATAGGAAATCGCTTCGGTGACCGAAAACTTGTCGATAGCGGCAACGGTTTCTCCGCCACCGGCTATGGAGAAACCGGGGTTGTCGGCTATCGCTTGCGCCAACACCCGGGTGCCCTGGGCAAACTGATCGTA
>PCCP01000008.1 GCA_002731775.1 Gammaproteobacteria bacterium | reverse complement strand
ATGGCTAAGGCCTGCCGCTTTAACGTATAACAACTTTATCCGCCTGAAGGGTCTCTATCAATTGATCTAACACCTGCCAGTCTAGTTCCACTAGCACTCTTATGATGCTGCAATCGGCATCTTTAATCAGCATGGACGGGCACTCTTTTTACCGGCCAATAAACTTTTGTGTAACAGCCAGTAAAGGTTACCGACCGACAAAGGTCGGCTGGCGTTTTTCTACAAATGCCTTGGCCGCCTCTTTGTGATCCGTTGTCTGGCCGCAATGAACATGATGAGTTGCTTCAAGATCCATGCAATCATCAACCTCGCCGGCTAATGCCCGGTTGAGATTTTCCTTCATGTAACGGTAAGCTACCGTTGGCCCAGCAGAAATGCGACCAGCAATTTCCATTGCCTTGTCCATCAGCTGATCAGGCTCAACAACCCAATTAGTCAATCCCAGCCGAAGCGCTTCGTTAGCGTCAATTCTGTCTGACAGGTAATAAAGCTCCCTGGCTTTCGCCGTGCCCACCAACTGGGTCAAAAAGTAAGTACCGCCATAGTCTCCTGAAAATCCAACTTTAGCGAATGCCGTGGTCATAATCGCAGTGCTCGCCATGATGCGCATATCACAGGCCAGTGCGTAGGATAGCCCTGCGCCTGCTGCCGCACCAGGCAGTGCAGCAATGGTTGGCTTGGGCATCTTAAAGAGCTTGCCTGCCGTAGAGCGTTGATTGACTCGCTGCGCGTGAATAGCCCCATCAATCGTGTTCTGGCCTACCGTGCCGTCGCCTGAAGATGCCATCCCCTTCACATCGCCACCGGCACAAAAACCCTTTCCGGCGCCGGTAATCACGAGGCATTTAACTTCCGGGTCGAATTCCCAGGCTGCTAACGTTTTCGACAGTGCTGCATTCATGCCACCCGACATCGCGTTTCGGGCTTCCGGTCGATTTAAGGTAATGACACCAACACCCGCTGTAACATCTGCTAATAAATCTTCTGTACCCGTATCAATGCTAGTCAAAATATTCTCCTTATATGTTGAACCGACTCATGCTTGCCTTTAATCGAGTCTACCATGAGATGATTCACTCAGAGCAAACCTTCCAGAAACAATTTGCCTCGGAATATAAACGACCGAAAACTTAAGCTGACAGCACCGTAAACATAGGGTAGTTTTGTCATTCACCAGTACACATCAGACAATTCATGAAACGACTACTCATTGCCAATCGAGGAGAAATTGCTCTCCGCATCGCCAGCACGGCCAGGGATATGGGTATCGATTGTATCGCAATCCATCCAGAAGACGACGCCCTTTCACTGCACGTCCTACAAGCCGATGAATCTTTTCAGCTCAGCGGCACCGGTGCGCAGGCTTATCTTGATATTGACGCCGTGGTTGCAGCAGCTGTTCAAACCCACGCCGATGCCATCCACCCCGGCTATGGCTTCCTAAGTGAAAGTGTCGCGTTCGCCGAGGCCTGCCAGGCGGCCAACATCGTTCTCATCGGTCCTACTATTGAGCAGCTGGCACAGTTCGGAAACAAAACTGGAGCTCGAACACTGGCTGCCCACTGTAAAGTACCCCTGGTACCCGGCACCAATGGCGAGACGACGCTGGCAGATGCCAGCGCCTTTATGGCATCCCTGGACGGAAAATTCGATCTGCTGATTAAAGCTGTACATGGTGGTGGTGGCCGAGGTATGCGCAGTGTCGATGACCCGCAGAAGTTAGAGAAGAATTATCAGCGCTGCCAGTCAGAGGCAAAAATGGCATTTGGTAACGACTCTGTGTATGTGGAGGCACTCATTCCCCGGGTCAAGCATATTGAAATCCAGGTTATCGGTGATGGCCAGGGCCAGGTCATACACTTATGGGAGAGAGAGTGCTCGGTACAGCGCCAGAATCAAAAAATTATCGAAATCGCGCCCAGCCCAGGGCTGGCTGAGGGTACTCGACAGGCTATGATCGACGCAGCGCTGAAAATGGCCGGTGAAGCAAATTATCGAGGTCTTGGCACTTTCGAATTTCTGGTCAGCTGCGACGACCCCAGTCAATATTACTTTATTGAAGCCAACGCCCGCCTGCAGGTCGAACACACCGTTACCGAGGCCATTACCGGACTTGATCTTGTACAACTGCAAATCGCCATTGCACAAGGCAGCACCCTCAATGCCCTGGGTCTCAGCCAGGCTCCAGATGTGCAGGGCTACGCTATCCAATGCAGAATCAACATGGAAACACTGGCTACCAAAGCTTTTTTCAAACCTTCGGGTGGGCAGTTACAAACCTACGCCCCGCCCTCCGGTCCCGGTATACGGGTTGATGGATTTGGCTATGCCGGCTATCAGACTTCAACCCGCTACGACTCTTTACTGGCTAAACTCATCGTGCATAGCAGAAGTAACGATTACGGACTGGCTGTAGACAAAGCCAGCCGGGCCCTGAAAGCCTTCCATATTGATGGCTTTGAAACCAACCAGCCTTTTCTGCAATACATCCTGAACAGCGATATATTCGTGCAGGGTGATATCTACACTCGCTACATTGACAACAACCTTAAAGCCATCGCCAGTGAAATACCTCGCGCCGCCGATTTGCCAGCCGAGCCTGTTAAAAAAACGGCCGGCGTCAAGATCGATCAAGTGGATCCGCTGGCTGTTCTCGCCCACGGCAAAAAATCGGTAAAAAAAGAACAACCAAGCCCGGCGATATCTGGTTCAGAGCATAGCCTTGCCATCACAGCACCGCTCCAGGGGACCATCATCGAAATCCAGGTAAGTCCTGGCGATGAGGTCCACATAGGTCAGGAGCTCGTGGTTATGGATGCCATGAAAATGGAACACGTTATCACCGCAACGGCCAGTGGAACCGTTTTATCAGTACACGCAAATCCCCAGGAAGCCGTATTTGAAGACC
The DNA here is from genome assembly GCA_002731775.1 of Gammaproteobacteria bacterium. Lineage (GTDB taxonomy): Bacteria > Pseudomonadota > Gammaproteobacteria > Pseudomonadales > Pseudohongiellaceae > UBA9145. The sequence continues at coordinate 4,813 of PCCP01000008.1, read as the reverse complement.
ATCTGATTATATCCATCAAACCAGGAGAAGTGTCGGCCCGGGCGGCTGACACTGACGACAATATCGATCTTGATTTTATTCGCCCGGACCTACACGAAGCAAACACTCGCCACAGCTATGGCCAGGATGAAAACAGGGAGACTGCGGTCGCAAAACGCCGTAAAACACACCATCGCACCGTCCGCGAAAATATACAGGATATCTGTGACCCTGAAACCTTCATCGAATATGGTTCGCTCGCCATTGCTGCGCAACGCAGACGTCGCAGCGTCGATGACCTGATGCAAAATACACCCGGTGACGGCATGGTGTGTGGTATTGGCAGCGTTAATGGCGCACTGGTAACCGAGGATCAGGCCCAATGCGTGGTGATGTCCTACGACTATATGGTACTAGCAGGAACCCAGGGCCTGCAGAACCATCGCAAAAAAGATCGCATGTTTGAGCTGGCCGAACAGCTCAGGATCCCCATCATCCTGATTGCTGAAGGCGGCGGTGGCAGGCCAGGTGATACCGACGGTGCTGGCATAGCAGGCCTGGACTGCCTCGCCTTCCAGTTNTACGCCAGATTAAGCGGGCTCGTTCCCAGGATCGGCATCACCACAGGAAGNTGCTTTGCTGGCAATGCNGTACTGCTGGGTTGCAGNGATATCGTTATNGCNACAGCGGATTCCAATATTGGCATCGGTGGTCCNGCCATGATTGAAGGNGGTGGCCTGGGTATTTTCAGCCCTGATGAGGTNGGTCCGATGGACGTGCAGGTNCCAAATGGCGTAGTTGATATCGCTGTAAAAGACGAGCAGGAAGCTGTCGCCAAAGCCAAGCAGTTACTTTCCTACTTTCAAGGATCGCTGAAAGACTGGCAGTGTGAAGACCAGCGCAGATTAAGGTTTTCCGTACCGGAAAACCGCCTCAGGGTCTATGACATCAAGAATATCATTCGCCTGATTGCTGACACTGATTCGGTACTCGAGCTCCGCCCTGAATTCGGTATCGGTATGGTGACTGCCTTTATCAGAATCGAAGGTCGGCCCATGGGGCTGATAGCCAATGATCCTGTACACCTGTCCGGCGCCATTGACAGTGATGGTGCCGATAAGGCAGCGCGCTTCATGCAGTTATGTGATGCCTTTGATATTCCTATTCTTTCCCTGGTGGACTGCCCCGGGATCATGGTCGGCCCGGAAATAGAAAAGACTGCCCTGGTACGCCATGCCAGCCGCGTTTTTGTCACCAGCACCAGCCTCACCGTACCTCTTTTCGCCGTCGTACTAAGAAAAGGCTACGGCCTGGGCGCCCAGGCTATGACCGGAGGCGGTTTCAAGGCATCCACTTTCACCGTGACCTGGCCAACCGGAGAGTTCGGGGGAATGGGCCTGGAAGGTGCAGTCAAGCTCGGTTATCGCAAGGAACTCGAGGCCATAGAGGACGCGGAAGCCCGGCGCGAGGAATACGAAAAAAGAGTTGCTCAGATGTATGACCGAGGCAAGGCGGTTAATTTTGCCACTGCATTTGAAATCGACGAAGTCATCGACCCAATGGACACCCGGCACTGGATCCTATCAGGGCTTAAGGCCAGCCCAGCCCCACTACAGCGCGAAGGCAAAAAACGACCCTTTATCGATACTTGGTAAACTTACCCGCCTGGTGTTAAGTCCAGCCTGGCATTGGCAAGCAAAGCATCATCCCTTAAAAACCCGGGCGATTTCACGCAGTGCTGCCTGCGTATTCAGACTGTGTGTTTGGTTGAGGAATTCAGGCCAGCTGGATAGTTTAACCGCGACCATATTGTCATCCGGTGCAATATAAATAAGCTGACCGAATACCCCCCGGCACATCACGTTGCCTGCGGACGCGTCTTCTATCCAGAACTGATTGCGATATCGCCCCAGAGGGAGTGTTGTTCTTGATGCGTCATTAAATAGCCCATGATCACCGCTTCTGACGTCATCTATCCATGCCAGCGGGATGATCTGCTCGGTACCGCGCCGGCCATTGTCTAAGTTCAATACGCCAAAGCGTGCGAAGTCACGCAGGGTTGCATTAAAGCCGCCGTCAGCCAGGGCGTAACCTGCACTGTCAACGGTAAAATAGGCATCATCTTCTGCGCCCATTTTCATCCAGAGCTCACGACTGACCAGCTCCGCCAGCTTCAAACCGGACACCCGTTCCATGACATGGGCAATGACATCTGTCTCTATTGAGCGGTAGTAGAAACGCGCTCCATGGACCGCGTCGGTCTGCGTCAGGGAAAGAATCTGATCCCAGATACAGGACGGCCAGTACGATCCCTTGGGTGCATTGTCTGGGATGGGTTTCCAACCTGAGGCCACGTCCGTCCTGCCAATATCAGAATCGATATCCGTGTATTCCTCTATGAACTGAACGCCCGTTGTCATATCCAGAGCCTGTTGCAGGCTCGCGCCCGCCCAGCCGGTGCTTTCCAGTTCCGGTAAATAAGCCGAAAGCAGTTCCGCCGGATCAAGCAATCCCTGGCCAATCATAATCCCCGTTACCGTAGCAACGATGGATTTAGACATGGATTGAGCCAGATGCTGGGTGTGACGGTCCATGCCATTGTAATAACTCTCATGAATGATCCTGCCATCCATATAGATCAGGAACCCATCTGTATAGGTCTGATCGAGCATGTCGGAAACTGTCATCGGGCTACCACCCACACCGGTGAAGGACACACCAGACAAGTCCTGCAAGTCACTCTGCAACGGCTGCTGGGGCCCGGCGCCGCGGGCAACATTGGTGGTCGCTAGGATTTGCCGGACGTTCTGAAAAGTCCAGCGATTCCAGGGTGGGCGGTCCCAATCCGCTCGAGGGATGCGCCACTGCGGCAATACCGGTGAAGGTTGCATTATGGGCGGTCGAGAATCCGAATTACGATAGCTTTCCATGGCGCCCCCGTTTTTTTATCAAGCCTTATTCAAAGCCTGTAGGTACGAATGGCAATCAGACCAATAACTGCTGCAACTGGCCCTGAATCAGGTCTCAAAGCTGGAATCCAATGCCTGCACCGATAGCCTTTTATCCAATCAGCCAGCTCATCCAATCAGCCAGCCGACAAACAATAGCGCCTGACAGGGCGCCATTGTTTCAGCCTTTCTTCGACAACCAGGTTTAGGCCTTAGGCACGAATACCGCTTTGGTTTCGAGGAATTCCTCAAAGCCCAGATCGCCCCATTCGCGGCCATTTCCGGACTGTTTATAGCCTCCAAACGGCGCATTTAAATCCGGACCGCTGCCATTGATATGAACATTGCCGGTACGAATCTGGGCGGCGACTTCAAGGGCGTGATCGACACTGCCAGACTGCACGTAACCGGACAATCCGTACGGCGTGTCATTGGCGATGTCAATGGCCTGGGCTTCATCTGTGTAAGGCAGAATGGACAGTACCGGCCCGAAGATCTCTTCTCGAGCAATCGTCATATCATTACTGACATTACCGAACACGGTGGGTTTAACAAAATAGCCGGCATTTAGGCCATCGGGCCTACCCGTGCCACCACAAACCAGCTCAGCGCCTTCATCGATACCTTTCTGGATCAAGCCCTGTATTTTGTCAAACTGTACTTCACTGACCACTGGTCCCATGGTGGTCCCATCGGCAAAGGGATCACCTGGCTTGGCCCCTTTGGCTGTGCGCTTGGCAATCTCCAGAGCCTGGCTATGGGCAGCTGCAGGTACCAGCATCCTCGTCGGCGCATTACAGCTCTGTCCAGAATTCTGGAATATAGCATTTACACCGCTACTCACGGCCTGCTCAAGATCAGCATCCTCCAGCACGATGTTGGCCGATTTTCCACCCAACTCCTGCGCTACCCGCTTAACCGAAGCAGCTGACGCTTTGGCTACTTCAATTCCTGCCCGGGTGGAACCTGTAAACGACATCATATGAATATCATCATGAGATGACATGGCAGCACCCACACTGGGGCCATCTCCATTTACGAGATTAAAAACGCCAGCCGGGACGCCCGCTGCATGCAGCACCTCAGCCAGAATAATGCCATTCACAGGCGCCACTTCGCTGGGCTTAAGCACCATGGTACAACCCGCGGCCAGGGCCGGTGCGACCTTACAGGCAATCTGATTGATCGGCCAATTCCACGGCGTGATCAGGCCACAGACACCAACCGGTTCACGCCTGAGCAGGTACTTACCTTTCTTTTCCTCCCAGGGGAAGTCCTTTAATATGCCCAGCGTGGTTGCAAAATGAGCCTGTCCCATGGCGGCCTGAGCCGCTTTTGATAACCAGATCGGCGCGCCCATTTCGGTGGAAATAGCTGCCGCAATTTCATCGTAGCGCTTGGCATACTCTGCCAGGATAGCGCCTAATAACTCAGCTCGCTCAGCCACCGCTGTTTTAGAAAAACTATCGAACGCTGCTGCCGCCGCAGCCACAGCTTTATCAACATCAGCGGCCCCACCCATACTGATCCTGGCAAAAGCGGTCTCGGTCGCCGGGTTAATGACGTCAAGCGTTGCCGGGCTGACTGGATCAACCCACTCGCCATTAATATAAAACTGTAAATATTCTTGCATGATTATTCCTCTTAAAATGAATAGCTTCTGAAACGAATAGCATCTGCGTCAACCTGGACCTTGCCAGCGCCGCGAAACAGATGCTCAAACTACAAACTGACCGAACCTATGTCAAGGTATTGCAGCGGATAGGTAACATCCAGGCGGCCCATACTAAATCTGATATTAATCCCTTTGCGGATACCTAGCCGACAAACTGAATCAGGACTCCGGCAGCAACGGCCGAACCAATCACGCCAGCCACATTAGGTCC
>PCCP01000039.1 GCA_002731775.1 Gammaproteobacteria bacterium | reverse complement strand
CTGATTGCACCGATCGCGATGGATGAGGGTCTGCGCTTTGCGATACGCGAGGGTGGTCGTACCGTAGGTGCGGGCGTCGTCGCCAAGATTATCGAATAAGCTAGCCAGCAGTTGAGCAGGGGCCGGCATACTGCAAGGTGTGCTGGTCTGATTATAATCGAAGATGCTACTTCGCAGCTTTGCTCCGGCCCTGCCAAAGTCAGGATTTGAGGGCCAAGCTGGCAACCGGCGGAAAGTCGCGGAAAAAGGGGCTTTCAGGCGGTTTTTGCTTGACAGATTAGAGCCAAAACCTTAAGATTCGCATCCTTTTTGGCGTTTAAAAACTGGCCGTCAAGAAAATTGGCGATAACTGGTTAATTTTAAAGAGTTTTTTGGAGTTTTAGGTAGATGCAAAGTCAGCGTATCAGAATCCGGCTCAAGGCCTTCGATCATCGACTGATTGATCAATCTACCCAGGAAATTGTTGATACTGCCAGGCGCACTGGAGCCCAGGTGAAGGGGCCTATTCCACTGCCAACGAATAAAGAAAGATTTACGATATTGATCTCTCCACACGTCAATAAAGACGCGCGAGACCAGTACGAGATTCGCACCCACAAGCGTCTGCTGGACATTGTCGAACCGACAGAGAAAACGGTTGATGCGCTGATGAAGCTGGATTTGGCGGCGGGCGTGGAAGTACAAATTAGTCTTGGTTAAGAAGTAGATTTAATCCCAGGCAAAAGAGCATTCAGTCCTCTTTGCCCTTTTTTACGAAAAGTTTTGGCGCACTGATTGTTCATTGTTACCCGTCAGCGGTAACACATAGTGTAACGCGTCAGCGGCCATAGCGGGTTTTAGCCCCCTGCACGATGAGGTTTTTACAATGTCGATTGGATTAGTTGGTCGGAAAAGCGGCATGACCCGTATTTTCATTGAGGAAGGCGTGTCCATCCCCGTTACGGTGGTGGAAGTGCAACCTAATCGGGTTACCCAGGTTAAAACTCCAGAAACGGATGGTTATAGTGCCATTCAAGTCACTACGGGTAGCCGTCGTGCGTCTCGCGTGACCAAGTCAATGGCTGGCCATTTCGCCAAGGCCGAGACCGAAGCCGGTAACGGGCTGTGGGAGTTTCGCACCGAAGGGGTCGATACCGCCGAGATCACTACGGGTTCCGAGCTTAAGGTAGACATTTTCAAAGAAGGTCAAATAGTGGATGTCACCGGCACCTCGAAAGGTAAGGGTTTCCAGGGCGTCATCAAGCGTTACAATTTTCAGATGCAGGATGCTACTCACGGCAACTCGCTCTCTCATCGGGCGCCAGGCTCAATTGGCCAATGCCAGACCCCGGGTCGCGTCTGGAAGGGTAAGAAAATGGCTGGCCAGATGGGCAATGTCAGAAAGACTACCCAGAACTTGGAAGTAGTCAGAGTCGACACGGAAAACAATCTTCTACTTATTAAGGGTGCATTACCTGGAGCACCCGGGTCAAACGTAATCGTCCGTCCTGCAAGAAAGGTCAAGGGGTAAGCAATGGAATTAAGTCTTGCGATGCCCGGCAAGAAAACGGGCAGTGGAAAAATCTCACTTTCGGATGAATCCTTCGGTAAGGCATACAACGAGCCTCTGGTACACCAGAGCGTTGTTAGTTACATGGCTGGCGCCAGACAGGGCTCCGTAAAGCAGAAAACACGTTCCGAAGTTCGTGGTGGCGGGCGGAAGCCATGGCGTCAAAAGGGTACAGGTCGCGCTCGCGCAGGTACTACCAGCAGCCCTATCTGGCGTAGTGGTGGTGTAACTTTTGCTGCCAGACCTCGGGATCACAGCAAGAAACTCAATAAGAAAATGTATCGTGGCGCCATGCAATGCATTCTGTCTGAGCTGATTCGCCAGGGCAGACTGTTGGTAGTGAATGAATTCGCCGTCGAGACTAACAAGACCAAGGCTCTGGTCGCCAAATTGAAGGAATACGAATTGGACAACGTTCTCATCGTTTCCGAGCAAGTTGAAAAAAACCTCTATCTCGCAGCAAGGAATCTGCACAAAGTCGATGTGCTTGATGTCGCCGGTATCGATCCCGTTAGCCTGATTGGTTTTGAAAAAGTATTGATGACGGTCCCTGCACTTAAAAAGGTAGAGGAGATGCTGTCATGAATGTAGAACGACTTTACACAGTGATTCTTGGGCCACACGTGTCTGAAAAAACCACCCTCCTCGGCGAAGCCAATAATCAATACGCCTTTAAGGTTGCTATCGACGCACGCAAACTAGAAATCAAGGAAGCGGTGGAGACACTTTTTAATGTAGTGGTTGCAGATTTACAGGTGCTTAACGTGAAAGGGAAGACCAAGCGTAATGCGAAGGGGAAAATCAGGCGCCGTTCCAATTGGAAAAAAGCCTACGTCAAGTTGGAAGCAGGTCACGAAATTGACTTTGCTGATATCGGGTAAGGGGGTAAATCATGCCGGTAGTTAAATGTAAACCTACTTCTCCGGGGCGCCGCTTTGTGGTCAAGGTTGTGCATCCGGATTTGCACAAGGGTGAGCCCTACGCACCTCTTACTGCTCCCAAGCCCAAGACTGGTGGTAGAAATAACAGAGGCCGCATCACGACGAGACATATCGGTGGCGGCCACAAGCAGAAGTATCGAATTATCGATTTCAAGCGCTGCAAAGACGATATCGAAGCCAGGGTAGAACGGCTGGAATATGATCCAAACCGGTCAGCAAATATTGCCCTGTTGTTGTATGCGGACGGTGAGCGCAAGTACATTATCGCGCCTGCCACAGTCGCCGCCGGTGATGTCGTGATATCCGGAGATGAAGCGCCCATTAAGGCCGGTAATTGCTTGCCTCTACGCAATATCCCGTTGGGCAGCACGGTCCACTGTGTGGAGTTGAAGCCAGGCAAGGGCGCTCAGATCGCTCGAAGTGCAGGCACCTCATTGCAACTGGTTGCCAGAGAAGGCAGCTACGCTACATTGCGACTTCGTTCTGGTGAAATGCGCAAGGTGTTGTCCGAGTGTCGGGCTACGCTTGGCGAAGTCTCCAATTCGGAGCACAGTTTGAGATCGCTGGGGAAAGCCGGAGCGAAAAGGTGGAGAGGTGTCCGCCCAACTGTTCGTGGTGTTGCGATGAATCCTGTCGATCATCCCCATGGCGGTGGTGAAGGCAGAACATCTGGTGGTCGTCACCCGGTATCACCCTGGGGAACACCAACCAAGGGCTATAAAACCAGATCTAATAAGCGAACAGATAACATGATTGTTCGGCGTAGAAAATCAAGCCGCTAAGGCGAGTGATAGAGGAAACGAAGCGTGCCACGTTCACTAAAAAAAGGACCATTCATCGATCTTCACCTGATGAAGAAAGTGCAGACTGCTGTTGAGAAAAACGACAAGCGGCCCATCAAGACCTGGTCCAGACGATCGATGGTTTCTCCGGAAATGATTGGTCTCACTATTGGAATTCACAATGGCCGCAAGCATGTGCCAGTTTTCATTAACGAAAATATGGTTGGCCACAAATTGGGTGAGTTTGCTGGAACACGCACCTACCGTGGTCACACTGCTGATAGGAAGGCGCACTAGGGGGCTGAAATGGAAGTTGTAGCAAGATTAAAGGGCGCACGCCTGTCGGCACAAAAAGCGAGGCTGGTCGCCGACCAGGTGCGTGGCAGGGCAGTCGAAGAAGCGCTGGAATTGCTGACTTACAGTCCCAAAAAGGGCGCAGTAATCATCAAGAAATTATTGAATTCTGCGATTGCAAATGCAGAACACAATGAAGGCGCTGATGTAGATGAATTGAAAATATCAACGATTTGTGTTGATGAAGGTATAACCATGAAACGCATTAAACCCAGGGCGAAAGGTCGCGCCGACCGCATTCTCAAGCGCTCATGTCACATAACAATTACGGTCGCTGATAGCTAGGAGTATCGGATGGGTCAGAAAGTACATCCAACTGGAATTCGACTTGGCATTGTCAAGAAGCATACCTCTGTCTGGTATGCGGAGGGCAAAGAATATGCACAGAACTTGCTGGCAGATCTTGAGGTTCGGGAATTCATAAAGAAGAAACTGGCGAATGCATCTGTCTCCAGAGTTGAAATTGAGCGATCGGCACAGACCGCGAAGCTGACGATATTTACGGCACGACCAGGAATTGTGATAGGCAAGAAGGGTGAAGATGTAGAGTCCCTGCGCAGGATGCTCACCGAAAAGATGGGTATTTCAGTGCAGATTAACATCGAGGAAATTCGCAAGCCTGACCTGGATGCACTGTTGGTCGCAGATAACGTAGCATCGCAACTGGAGCGTCGAGTCATGTTTCGTCGAGCCATGAAACGGGCGGTTCAAAATGCCATGCGACAGGGTGCAGAAGGCATCAAGGTACAGGTAGGTGGTCGTCTGGGTGGCGCTGAAATTGCCCGCTCCGAGTGGTATCGCGAGGGACGAGTACCCTTGCACACACTGCGAGCGGATATAGACTATGGCACAGCAGAAGCCAACACGACTTACGGCATTATTGGTGTGAAAGTTTGGATATTCAGGGGTGAAATTTTGAATTTGGATGAGGCTATTGTGCCCTCACAAGCAAAAGCTAAGCAGGGGTAAAACGACGTGTTGCAACCGAAGCGTACAAAATTTCGCAAGATGATGAAGGGCCGCAATCGGGGCCTGTCTCATCGTGGCAGCAAAGTAGATTTTGGTGAATTCGGTTTGAAGGCTATATCACGTGGTCGCCTGACTGCTAGGCAGATTGAAGCAGCGCGTCGCGCTATGACCAGACACGTGAAGCGTGGCGGAAAAATCTGGATCAGAGTATTTCCGGACAAACCGATCACGCAGAAACCTCTGGAAGTCAGGCAAGGTAAGGGTAAAGGCAACGTCGAGTATTGGGTAGCCCAGATCCAACCAGGCAGAATAATGTTTGAAATTGAAGGTGTCGATGAGGTGATGGCGCGTGAAGCATTCAGTCTGGCCTCTGCCAAGTTGCCCTTCGAGACGGCCTTCGTGAAGCGGACGGTAATGTAATGAAAGCCAGTGAATTGAGAGAGAAAACTGTGGCAGAGCTGCAGACCGAGTTGCAGGAACTGTTTAAAAACCAGTTTAACTACCGCATGCAAATGAGCACAGGGCAAATGGCGCAATTTCATCTTATCGGTGAAGTGAAGCGAGATATTGCCCGTGTCAAAACGATTATTACTGAAAAAGAGAAAAGTGGATCTTAAACATGTCAGCTAGTGAAGCGTCGGTTAGTGAAAACCAAGAGAGTAGAACTCGAACTGTTACTGGCAGAGTGGTCAGCAACAAGATGGACAAGTCCATCATTGTCTTGATTGAACGACGAGTAAAACATCCGGTATATGGCAAAATTGTAAAGAAGTCTACAAAGATTCATGCGCACGACGCGGACAATGAATGCCTGCCGGGTGACAAAGTAACTATAAAGGAAGTGCGTCCCATTTCGAAAACCAAGTCCTGGTCACTGGTTTCGATTGACGGAAGGGCAAGCCAGGTTTGAGTAGTAAATTGAAGATAAAGAATCTGTATTCCTGATCGGAATGCATGATGGAGTGTATCGATGATTCAAGTGCAGTCATACTTAGATGTCGCAGATAATAGCGGCGCCAGACGCGTAATGTGTATCAAGGTTTTGGGGGGTTCCCACCGCCGATATGCACGTATCGGTGACATTATTAAAGTCACTGTTAAAGAGGCGATTCCGCGAGGCAAGGTGAAAAAGGGCCAGGTATTGACGGCGTTGGTAGTGCGCACCAAGAAAGGTGTCAGACGCGGCGATGGATCCGTGATTCGTTTCGATGACAACGCGGCGATTTTGCTGAACAACCAGGATGCTCCTATTGGCACCCGAGTGTTTGGCCCGGTTACACGAGAGTTGCGTACCGAAAAATTCATGCGAATTATCTCATTGGCGCCTGAAGTACTTTAAAGCGGTCAGAATACAGAGCGAGAGGCGAAAATGCAGAAATTGAAACATGAAGATGAAGTGATAGTGATCGCAGGCAAAGATACAGGAAAACGCGGAACTATTTCTCGTCTCGTTGGCAGCAATAAAGTCATCATTGCCGGTGTAAATATGGTGAAGCGTCACACTAAACCGAACCCGAATCTGGGGCAGCCAGGCGGCATCGTAGAAAAAGAGGCGGCCTTACATATTTCCAATATCGCAATTTTTAACCCTCAAACCAACGCCGCGGATCGAGTTGGTATTCAGGTCAGTGATGACGGCGCCAAGAAGCGCGTCTTCAAATCAGATGGTCAAGACATAGATTAATTAAACCAGGTTGCCACTCATGGCTCAGTTAAGAGAATTTTACAAGAAAGAAGTAATGCCGTCATTAACCAGGCAGTTTGTCTATGACAATCCTATGCGTGTGCCCAGGGTCACCAAGGTTGTTCTTAACATGGGCCTTGGTGAAGCGGTTGCGGACAAGAAGGTTCTGGAGAGCGCCACCAGCGACTTGACCCTGATTGCTGGTCAAAAAGTCGTTGTCACCAAAGCAAGAAAATCCATAGCCGGATTCAAGATCAGGGAAGGCTGGCCAGTCGGCTGTAAGGTGACTCTTCGTGGCGAGCGCATGTACGAATTTTTGGAGAGGCTGGTTAGCATCGCCATTCCACGAATTCGGGACTTTCGCGGCTTGAGCCCCAAGTCCTTCGATGGTCGCGGCAATTTTGCCATGGGTGTAACCGAACAGATTATTTTCCCAGAGATCGACTACGACAAGATCGATGCCCTACGTGGGCTGGATATAACGATTACTACCTCGGCGAAAAATGATGACGAAGGTCGTGCTCTGTTGACGGCGTTGCGCTTTCCGTTCAGGAAGCCTGCGGTGGTGAACGAAGAAGCACCGGTCAAGGAAGAGGCACCGGCAGTTGAGGCAGCGTCTGCAGAAGAGGCGCCAGTAGCAGAAGAAGCTGTTGCAGATGAAGCGCCGGCGGTTGAGGAAGCAACTGAAGAGGCAACGGCAGTAGAGGAAACAACTGCGGAAGAGGCGCCAGTAGCAGAAGAAGCTGTTGCAGATGAAGCGCCGGCGGTTGAAGAAGCAACTGAAGAGGCAACGGCGGTAGAGGAAACAACTGCGGAAGAGGCGCCAGTAGCAAAAGAAGCTGTTGCAGATGAAGCACCTGCAGTTGAAGACGCCGCAGCAGACACAGCCGAAGAGAATGTGGATGAAGCAGCTGCGGCTAAAGATAAAGAGGAGTCCTGATAATGGCTAAATCTTCAATGATTGCCAGAGAAAAGAAACGATCGAAGCTGGTTGAGAAATACGCGGCCAAGCGTGCAGAGCTTAAAGCCATTCTTGGAGATGCGCATGCCAGTGATGATGAAAAGTGGGCCACCCAGGTCAAGTTTCAGAAACTGCCACGTGATTCCAGCCCTGTTCGTCAGCAGAGGCGTTGTCAGATTACTGGCCGCCCGCGTGGTGTTTATCGAAAATTTGGTTTGTGCCGTAACAAGCTTCGTGAAGCGGCGATGCGCGGTGATGTGCCTGGTTTAACCAAGGCTAGCTGGTAGGACCGGAGAAAAATATGAGTATGTCAGATCCCATCGCAGATTTTTTGACCCGCATCCGCAATGCCCAGATGGCCCATAAGCCATCGGTTAGCTGTCCTTCTTCGAAGATCAAGCTTGCGCTTAGCAAGGTATTGGAAGACGAAGGTTTTATTAGCGGTTACGCAGTTGATGATAACGCCGGTAAGCCGGTGATCAATGTGGAGTTGAAGTATTTCCAAGACCGACCTGTTATCGAAGAAATTAAACGCATCAGTCGACCCGGACTTCGCAATTACACGGGATCGGAAAATTTACCCAAGAACAGAGCTGGGTTGGGAATAGCAATCATGTCTACAAACAAGGGTTTGATGACAGCAAAACAAGCAAGCGCCGCCGGCATTGGCGGCGAAGTATTGTGCACAGTTTTCTAATTAGATCATAGAATCAATAGAGCAAGAATATGTCCAGAGTAGGCAGTAGCCCGGTAGAAATACCAAAAGGCGTAGAAACCACTTTAAGCGAATCACAGATTTCGATTAAAGGCAGCAAGGGAGATCTTCAGCTCACCCTGCACAGACTTGTCGGTGTCTCCCAGGAAGGCGAAGTAATAAAAGTTTCCGCGAAAGGCACATCCAAGCAGGCGGGGGCTTTGGCAGGAACGTTTCGCGCCCTGATCAACAATATGGTCGTTGGCGTTAGCCAGGGGTTTGAGAAAAGACTCGAGCTGCAGGGCGTAGGGTATCGAGCGAAGGCCCAGGGGTCGAACGTGAATTTGACGGTCGGGTATTCACATGCCATCGATTACAAACTACCCGAAGGGATTAAGGTTGAGACACCATCACAGACGGAAATTGTTGTATCCGGTGCTGACAAGCAGTTGGTAGGACAGGTTGCAGCGGAGATCAGAAAGTTTCGTCCACCTGAGCCTTATAAAGGTAAAGGTATTCGCTACGTAAATGAGCGTGTATACAGAAAAGAAGCGAAGAAGAAGTAGGGCATACTTATGAGTATAAAGAAGACAGCCCGCCTGCGAAGAGCCAGGCGAGCGCGAGCAAAGATCAGCGAATTGCGTGTGAATCGCCTATGTGTGTATCGTTCGCCGAGACACATATATGCGCAGGTTATTTCGCCCAATGGCAATGAAATTTTGGCCAGCGCATCCACCGTTGAGAAGGCGGTCAAGACCGGTGCAACGGGCAATATTGAAGCCGCAGGCAATATCGGGAAACTGATTGCCGAACGAGCCAAGGCAGCCGGAATCGATAAAGTCGCTTTTGATCGATCCGGTTATGCGTATCACGGTCGCGTCAAAGCGCTGGCCGAGGCTGCGCGTGAAGGCGGACTGGAATTTTAAAGGTTGAGATATGGCATTTAAACACGATTCAGGCAAGAACGAAGAAGGGCTGCAGGAAAAGCTTATTCAGGTTAACCGTGTGGCCAAGGTGGTTAAGGGTGGCCGTGTTTTCGGTTTTACCGCACTGGCGGCAGTTGGCGATGGCAATGGCCGCGTAGGTTTCGGTCGAGGCAAGGCTAGGGAAGTGCCCCTGGCTATTCAGAAGGCGATGGAGTCGGCTCGACGCAACATGATCAGCGTGAACCTGGACGGTAATACGCTCCAATACGCGATCAAGGCACGTCACGGTGCCTCCAAGGTCTATATGCAACCAGCATCTGAAGGTACCGGTGTAATTGCAGGTGGTGCAATGCGAGCGATCCTCGAACTGGCCGGTATCCAGAATGTCTTGGCGAAGTGCTATGGATCGACTAATCCGGTAAATGTGGTGAGAGCCACATTCAAGGGACTGCGCGATATGCGTTCTCCAGAAGACATTGCAGTCAAGCGTGGCAAGACATTGGAAGAAATTGCAGGTTAGAAAAATGGCCAAGAAGAAAGTTAAAGTTACACTGGTGCAAAGTCCTATTAGCGCTTTGCCCAAACACAAACTCTGCCTTAAGGGGCTGGGTTTGAAGCGCATGCATCAATCTGTTGAAGTGGAAGATACTCCAGCTGTTCGCGGCATGATCAACAAGGTTAACTACATGTTGGCGATTGAGGGTGAGGGCTAAATAATGCAGCTGAATAGTTTGAGTCCTGCTCCAGGTAGTAGGAAAACGAGAAAGCGAGTCGGTCGGGGTATAGGCAGCGGTTGGGGTAAGACCTGCGGTACTGGACACAAGGGCCAGAAATCTCGAAGCGGCGGCACGGTGAGACCAGGATTTGAAGGTGGGCAGATGCCATTGCAAATGCGGCTGCCTAAATATGGCTTTAGCTCTCGAGTAGGCCGCATTACGGCTGAAGTACGAACATCTGAGCTTAATAAAATCGATGCAGATATCATCGATGTGGCGGCATTGCGTAAGGCGAATTTGATAACGGCAGGCATTAAACGCGTCAAGGTAATGTTGTCCGGAGACATCAACAAGGCGGTTATTTTGCAGGGTATCGGTGTCACCAAGGGTGCACGGGCGGCGATCGAAGCGGCTGGAGGCAAGGTAATTGAAGTCGAAGCCGCGCCTGCGAAAGGCAAGCTGGTTAAGAAAACGTTGAAGGCTGAGATAGCTTCAGACCCCAAGCCGGTAGCAGAAGAGAAGCCGGCGGCAGAAGTTCCGGCGGCCGCTGAAGCAACAGACGACACACCGGAAAAAGACGATTAACGTAGAAGACATTTACAAAAGATGGCCAAGAAACCAAACATTAATCCAGAAAATATAGGCGCCGGCCTCGGTGAGCTGAAGTCACGCCTGTTGTTTTTGCTGTTTGCCTTGTTTGTCTATCGAATCGGGACCCACATGCCGGTGCCGGGAATAGATCCGCTGCAATTGGCGGCGTTCTTCGATCAGAACGAGGGTACCTTTGCAGGCCTATTCAATATGTTTTCCGGTGGTGCCCTGGAACGCATGAGTATCGTTGCTCTGGGCATCATGCCTTACATCTCCGCATCGATCATCATGCAACTCATGTCAGCCGTGAGCCCGCAATTAGAACAGCTGAAGAAGGAAGGTGAATCCGGTCGCCGCAAGATTACACAGTACACGCGCTATGGTGCACTAGTGCTGGCGACGCTGCAGGGCACTGGCATGACGGTTGGGCTGCTATCTCCTATGGCCTATGCACCGGGGCTGGCATTTAACCTTACAGCAATAATTTCCCTGGTTACGGGCGCCATGTTCCTTATGTGGTTGGGTGAGCAGATTACCGAAAAAGGTATTGGCAACGGCATTTCCATGCTAATTTTTGCCGGTATCGTCTCCGGATTTCCAGCGGCAATTGGCACCTCTCTGACTCAGGCCTATGAAGGGCAGATCAATGGTGTGCTGCTACTGGTGGTAGGTCTGATCGCAATCGGCGTGGTGGCCTGTATCGTCTACATCGAACGCGCACAACGTCGCATTACGGTGAATTACGCGAAACGCCAGCAGGGAAGGAAACTCTACCAGGCACAGTCCAGCCATCTACCGCTCAAGATCAATATGGCGGGTGTGATTCCAGCTATTTTTGCCAGTAGCATATTGCTGTTCCCGGCCTCGTTGGGGCAGTGGTTTGGTCAATCGGAAGGATCTGAATGGTTGCAGGATCTAGCCCTGATGATCGGTCCTGGTCAGCCCCTGTATCTGATTATTTTTAGCGCAATGATTATTTTCTTCTGCTTCTTTTATACGGCGCTGGTATTTAACCCCCGCGACGTAGCACAAAACCTGCAGAGATCCGGTGCGTTCATTCCTGGTATCAGGCCGGGTGAGCAAACTGCAAAGTACATCGATGGTGTGATTACACGATTGACTATGTTTGGAGCGATTTACATTACGCTTGTCTGTTTATTACCACAGTTCATGCAGATGCTCGCCTCTGTTCCCTTCAATCTGGGTGGCACGGCACTGCTGATATCCGTGGTGGTAACCATGGATTTTTGGTCCCAGGTGCAATCGCATTTAATGTCACATCAATACGATTCCCTGATGAAGAAATCGAAACTGGGAAGTTATGGTCGTAGCGGTATTTAGTCTGACTCGTCGGGCGAATCCCATCGGAGATATAAATGAAAGTTAGAACATCGGTAAAGAAAATTTGCCGCAACTGTAAAGTCGTCAAACGCAACGGTGTGGTGAGAGTAATTTGTAAATCTGAGCCTCGTCATAAGCAACGGCAGGGTTAGTTTTTTAGTTCAGGCAAATGAGAATATAACGGAGTAAATCTATGGCACGTATTGCCGGGGTTAACATACCAGACAACAAGCATATCGTAATCTCCTTACGCTATGTCTATGGCATTGGTACCACAACTGCACAAGCAGTATGTGAGGCGGCGGGTATTGAACCTTCAGTCAAAACCGGTGAACTGAGTCTCGAGCAGTTGGATAGTGTTCGAGCCGAGGTGGCCAAGGTTCCAACTGAAGGTGATTTACGCAGAGAAGTCTCCATGAATATCAAGCGATTAATGGATCTCGGTTGTAACCGCGGGATTCGTCACCGTCGCTCACTTCCTGTCAGAGGCCAGCGTACCAAGACTAATGCGAGAACCAGAAAGGGCCCAAGAAAGCCAATCCGTAAGTAAACAAAGCTCATGATGCTTCGGTAAACCCAGAGCGGAGCAAGCACGCTGAAAGCTAAGATGGAATAAATTATGGCAAAGCCAGCAGAGAAATCGACAAAAAAGAAATCGCGTACTGCCGTTATCGATGGCATTGCGCATATTCATGCCTCTTTTAATAATACGATTATCACCATTACTGATCGACAGGGCAACGCGCTGAGTTGGGCGACTGCTGGAGGTTCCGGTTTCAGAGGCTCCCGCAAAAGCACTCCCTTCGCCGCCCAGGTAGCCGCCGAAAAGGCCGGTAAGGCCGCGATCGAAAGCTATGGTTTGAAGAATCTGGATGTAAAAGTTCATGGGCCCGGACCCGGGCGCGAGTCTGCAGTTCGAGCACTGAATACCTGTGGTTTGAGAATAGGCAACATCACCGATGTGACGCCGATTCCACACAATGGCTGCCGACCGCCGAAAAAGCGGCGTGTGTAAAGATAAGTAGATACTGACCCCAGATCAGGAGATGAAATATGGCCCGCTATTTAGGCCCAACATGTAAGTTAGCCCGTCGCGAAGGAACCGATTTGTTCCTTAAGAGTGGCGTGCGCCCAATCGACAGTAAGTGCAAGACAGACGTCATACCTGGCCAGCAAGGCCAGCGCCGTGGACGGCTTTCCGATTACGGTGTACAGCTGCGCGAGAAGCAAAAAGTCAGGCGCATCTACGGCGTACTCGAAAAGCAATTTCGAGGCTATTACAAGGAAGCCGCACGACTGAAGGGAGCTACGGGTGAGAATTTGCTGCAACTGCTGGAATGTCGACTGGATAACATTGTGTATCGAATGGGTTTTGGCTCAACCCGCGCAGAATCACGGCAGTTGGTTGCCCACAAATCGATTACTGTTAACGGTGAAGTCGTAAATATTGCTTCTTACCAGGTTGGTGAGGGCGATGTAGTCGCCGTGAGACAAAAAGCCAAGGAACAGCTACGAATTAAATCTGCATTGGAACTGGCTTCACAGCGCAGTGAAATCGATTGGGTTTCTGTGGATCAGGGTAAGCTCGAGGGGCAGTTTACTCGCAAGCCCGACAGAGCGGATCTGCCTGCTGAGATTAATGAAAATCTTATCGTCGAGCTTTATTCCAAGTAGTGACAATTACACATAGGACGGATTTCATGCAAATTTCTTTATTAGATTTTTTAACACCGCAAGTGATACAAGTTGATGAGTTCGACTCGTGCCATTCCAGGGTGGTTCTGGAGCCTCTAGAGCGGGGCTTTGGCCATACGCTAGGGAACGCCTTGCGACGAATTTTGCTTTCCTCTATGCCCGGTTGTGCCATAGAAGAAGTTGAAATTGACGGCGTAGTCCATGAGTACAGTACTATAGAAGGTGTGCGGGAAGATGTAATTGAAATTCTGCTAAATCTCAAGGGCGTCGCCATTGTCCTTAATAATAAAGATGAAGTGGTTTTGAGCCTGAACAAGAAAGGCTCCGGCGTGCTTACTGCCGGCGATATTACCGTCGATCATGACGTGGAGGTCATCAATCCGGATCACGTTATTGCCACTCTGAACAGCAATGGTGAGATTAATATGCATCTCACCGTGCGTAAGGGCAGAGGGTATTCTCCAGCGGACAGTCGAGTGCAAGATGATGATGAAACGCGTTCGGTGGGAAAATTATTGCTGGATGCTTCTTACAGCCCGGTTAGCAGAATATCTTATTCCGTCGAGAACGCTCGCGTCGAACAGCGAACCGACCTGGACAAACTTATTATAGATTTGGAAACCAACGGCACTATCGAACCGGAAGAAGCGATTCGCCGTGCCGCTACAATTTTACAACATCAGCTGGCAGTATTTGTTGACCTTCAGAGTGAAATTATCGCCGAACCGGAAGAGCGTGAAGACGAGATCGATCCAATCCTGTTACGTCCGGTAGACGATCTGGAGTTAACGGTGCGCTCAGCCAACTGTCTGAAGGCAGAAGATATTTACTACATTGGTGATTTGATTCAGCGCACCGAAGTGGAACTGTTGAAGACTCCGAATCTGGGTAAGAAGTCACTGACTGAAATCAAGGATGTGTTGGCAACGCGAGGTCTGTCTTTGGGACTGCGCCTGGAAAACTGGCCGCCATCCAGTCTTAAATCTGATGACCGGGCAGCATAAGCAGCTTCCGGATTAGCAAAACGAGCAGGTAAAGAGATATGCGCCATCGACACAGCGGCCGCCAATTAAATCGAAATAGTTCACACCGGAAAGCTATGTTTCGGAACATGACTATTTCATTGGTCGAGCATGAGATTATAAAAACCACTTTGATTAAGGCTAAAGAGCTGAGATCGGTAGCAGAGCCTTTGATTACCCTGGCCAAGAAAGACAGCGTGGCGAATCGTCGACTCGCTTTCAATCGCACTCGAAGCAAAGCCACGGTGGGTAAATTGTTTACTGAATTGGGTCCGCGTTACACCGATCGTCCGGGTGGTTACATTCGCATCTTGAAGTGTGGTGAACGTGCCGGAGACAAAGCGCCCATGGCCTATGTTGAATTAGTGGATAGACCTCTGACGGAGCTTGCCCCGGAAACAGAAAAGTCTGAAGAACAAATTGAAAAGAATTGAGGCGACTCTGACTAATACAATGATGCTTTAACAATCATCCGTTTAAGAAAGCCGAGCTATGCTCGGCTTTTATGTTTGAGGCTGGCAGGGTCGCGGTATCAATGTAATACGCCGACACGCTATGACAATCTTAAGACAGGACTATTAGTAAGGGACCGACTATGATCGACTCGTTTCATCCCCCCGTTCGCACGCTCATGGGATCTGGTCCCTCCGATGTTAACCCGCGTATTCTTGATGCATTGTCGCGGTCAACGATTGGCCATCTGGATCCAAAATTTGTAGAAATGATGGATGAGGTGAAGAGCCTCCTGCAATTTGCATTCCAGACATCCAACGAACTGACCATACCGGTTTCTGCGCCAGGATCGGCGGGCATGGAAACCGTATTCACTAATCTACTAGAGGCAGGTGATCAGGTTATCGTTTGTCAAAATGGGGTATTCGGTGGCCGTATGAAGGAGAATGTTGAACGCTGCGGAGCCACTGCCATCATGGTGGAAGATGACTGGGACAAGCCAGTAGATGTGGACAAGGTGGAGCGAGCCTTGACTGAAAATCCCGGGGTGAAGGCACTGGCATTCGTCCATGCCGAAACCTCCACCGGGGCGCGTAGCGATGCGGAAACCCTTTGTGCCCTGGCCCGGAAATACGATTGTCTGTCTATAGTTGATGCAGTAACCTCGCTCGGTGGCATCGAACTTCGCGTCGACGATTGGGGTGTAGATGCCATCTACTCGGGCACACAAAAATGCCTCTCCTGCGTTCCAGGCTTGTCACCCGTCAGCTTTTCAGAGCAGGCAGCAGAAGTCATTCGCAATCGAAAGACCAAGGTACAAAGCTGGTTTCTGGACCTGAATCTGGTGATGGGCTACTGGGGGGAAGGCTAAAAGATCCTACCATCACACCGCACCGGTGAATTCCCTGTACGCTCTGCATGAAGCGCTGGTTATCTTGCAAGGTGAAGGTCTCGAAGCAGCGTGGCGCAGACATGCACTCAATCACCGGGCATTCGCCGTTGGTGTAGAAGCAATGGGTTTATCCCTCCTCGTCGATGAAGAATTTCGACTACCGCAACTGAATGCCGTTTCATTTCCTGATTCAGTTAATGACTCAGTAGTCCGAGCCACCTTGCTGAACGACTACGATCTGGAGATTGGTGCGGGTCTCGGCTGCCTCGCAGGCAAGGTTTGGCGCATTGGCTTGATGGGTTTCGCCAGCAACAGGAAGAACGTTCTGTTTTATCTGTCCGCATTAGCCAGCGCTCTGTCCGGGTCTGGATCGCCGGCAGACGCCGACAAGGCAGTAACCGCGGCGCAATCAATCTATAGCGAAAACAAGTACCGCTCTGGTGCAGGCGGTCAGGTTATTTCTGTGCCCTAGGCCCGGAATCCTATGGCTTGAAGCCGGCGCGGCGTCGAATCCTGGCCCTGTGGTGTTGGTAGAAATGGTGAATCGAGATGCCTCGAATAATCGGATTACAACACGGATAGAATAACCTCTCGATTATTCGCTGAATCTCGAGCCTCGGAAATTGTGTCATTTCCCAATACCTTGGTTACTCTCCGCTGCGGGCATCATAGCCAAGAATGTCACCTGGCAAGCCAGGCATCTCGAAATCGGCCGCCGACAACTGGCGCTGTAGTTGCGCCAGGGAATTGCGATCCAGCTCCACAATCGGTGGCCGTACCGTGAACCAGTTAGGATCAGAGTTGTAAAGCGCGCTCGCCGCTTTCAGAGCCGGGATCATGGCGAAGCCCTGGAAGATGTCTCTGATCTTGTCCAGTTGCTGTTGCCTGGATTCCGCATCCGGGCCTTGCCAATTGTCGTACAGGCCTTTGATTGCGGCGGGGTTTACATTGGCAGTAGCGGATATGCAGCCAGCGCCGCCATTCCGCATATTTTGTAGCAGAAAGCTTTCAGATCCACAGAAAACCCGGAAATCAGACCAGCCGCCGGAAAGGAATGCCTGGGTATCGTTCCAGTCACCAGAACTGTCTTTGAGCCCGGCGATGGTGTTGGGATAGGTATGCACCAATTTATCGATGAGCTTAAGGCTCAGTGGCACCTGGGAGAATGGGGGAATATGATAAAGGTAAATCCTCAGCGCAGCACTTCCCACCCGTTCGATGATTTCCGAGTAATAGGCATAAAGCCCTGCGTCAGAAACCCCCTTATAGAAAAAGGGCGGTAGCATTAAGGTACCAGCGCAACCCGATTTTACGGCGTGGGCAGTCAGCGTCACGGCGTCACTCAGGGCACAACTGCCGGTGCCCGGCATCAGGAAGGAGGGATCGATCCCCGCGTCCAGCAACTGATCCAGTAGAGAAATTTTTTCTTCCAGCGACAGGGAGTTTGCCTCACTGTTGGTGCCGAACACCGCCAGAGAAACACCCTGCTTCAGCAACCATTTGCAATGGGCGACCAGACGACTGCCATCTGGACTTAGATCTTTCTTAAATGGGGTAATGACCGGGGCCAAGACCCCACTAAATCTGCTGTTGCTCAATTTACACACCTCATCCGATTATTTCAGCGCCGATCTGCAAATCGCTGTCGGCGTCTCCCTGATTCGGCTATAGTCCCACACTCCGCCCAAGTCAGACAATGCTGCCGGACCTCATTAAATTCCCATGCAATTAATCATTGGCAACAAGAATTACTCTTCCTGGTCTATGCGCCCCTGGCTGCTGTTACGACATTTTAAGCTTGGCTTCAAAGAAATCAGGATTCCCTTGTTTGTCGAAGGCTATCAGGATCGATTGCGGCAATATTCTCCGACTTTGAAAGTGCCGGTTCTCATCGATGAAGGGCAGACCATTTGGGATTCTCTGGCGATTTGTGAATATGTATCTGAAAAATATCTGGATGCTAAGGCGTTGCCAGAGGACGTCGCTGTACGTGCGATTTGCCGGTCTTACTGTATGGAAATGCATTCCGGCTTCAATGCAATTCGATCCGAGATGCCAATGAATTGCCGGGCACTACGACGGCTGCAATTGAGCGCTGAAGCGCTTGTAGAAGTGCGGCGAATCGACATGCTCTGGAGTGATATCCGTCCGCAGTCAGATGCCGGAGATTGTTATTTATTCGGAGATTTTTCCCTGGCCGATTGTATGTACGCTCCGATCGCCATGCGCTTTCATTCCTATGCCGTTGAGCTATCCTCAAGCAGCCATTCCTACGTCGAAATGCTGTTGCGAAACCCGGCGATAAAGCAGTGGCGCCAGGAGGCGGAGCAGGAGCCGGAAATGCTTCCTGACTACGAAGTTGGAAGCGAATTGAGTGGATGATAAGTTATTGAAAAGACTGAAAAACTGACAAAGTTTTGCTGCCCACACCGGGCAAAAAAGTGCACGCTATCAACGATGGCCTTGGTGATTAATCTGCCGAAATCTATGTTCGATTGCTTAACTAAGCCCGGATTCTTCTTTATCAAGGAAGAGGCTGAAGAAAAGCAGGGGCCAGATTCCCACATGTACCATCACGTCGGCGGTATTAAAGACATAGTTCCAGTACGGGATGTGTTGAATGTCGATAAAGTCGATGACGCTGCCGTGAATCAAGCGATCGACAATATTGCTGCTACCTCCCCCTACAATGAAACCGAAACAGACAAATTCATAGCGCTTCACCGAATCGCTGAACCACAGGTAAGCCGTGACAGAAACCATCAGAGCTATACTGACCAGTCCAAATAACCAGCCCTTGCCCTGAAGCATGCCAAACACACCGCCGAAATTGCGGACGTGAGTCAGGTGAATGAGACTGTTGATCTCGATCGTTGAATTGAGTGCGATATTGTAGTCAACCCAGTAGCCAATGACTTGTGATAAGGCGGTAACCAGCAGAGCAATCAGAGCGAATAAACTGATATTTTTAACTTTGTCGCGCAATGGGGATGCTCTGCCGCTGGATAGGAAGTATTGTGAATGCTAAGCATATCATATTCGATAGCGTAGGCCGGGACCCATCAATGGCCGGCCCGTCTGAAAGGCTGAGCATCACTGGATTATTCAGAGGCGCTCTAAAGCAGTGCAAAAAATGCCCTCAGCCTGATTGCATTAGCGCCTACATCACCGGTGCCGACACGGGACACAGACCTGGCATTGACCAGGGTCTGATTGCCTTGGGCTTCGATTATGATGACGATGTCATCCTTAAAGCGAAACCACAGCGTAGTGTCTGTGGCCTCGATTCTGCCAGCTGATCTTGTAGCCGAGACCAGTTCCCATCCGAGCCGATCAACCGCCGCCAGCGTACGGTCAAATACCTCATCGACCGAGGCAGCATAATATTGGGAAACGAGGTCAGGATAGGCTTCGGCGGTCAGTTGTGACAAGCGCTCCGGGGTCATATTATTGGAGCCACCATAGACTGTTGTATTGGCCGCATCGACCCTGAGTGGTAGCACATCGACGAAATTTGGTGGAGCGTTCAGATCCGTGGAAATATCATGAATGGGGGGGTAGTTGACGCCTTCGGGAGGGCGAAAGCTCTCCGGTATTGAGTAGGCTACAAACGCAGTCAGTGTGCCTATGGCCGCCAATCCACCCAATCTGATCACATTAGCCGTATCGAATAGCTTGGTGGCGATGACTATGGCTATCGTCGTCAGCAGACCGATCCAGGCAACAATATCGCTGTAATTATTCGAGATTCGAAGCAGGTCGAACCCCTTGCGGAAGTCCCAAAGACCCAGCCAGATACCAGCGGCTGCCGCCAGGGTGAATATCCCTACACCAACTCCTGCCAGCAATACCCCGATGGACGCGATGTTTAGGGTAAGATTAACCTTGTTCGGTGCATCGCTGACGATTTCATTATGCATTTTGATTATTCCCCAGGGGCTGTTTGATCGGCATATAGAATTATATGACCGATGCCGTCTGCATTCAGTTCGACAATGCTATGTGCACAATTGTGCATCTTGGGTGGTGCCCACAGCTCACTCATGGGTCGTTGCTGGAAGTGGCATAAAAGCGACTTGATCAGTGCGCCATGACTGACGATTGCTACCTTGCGCCGGACAAACTGTTTCAGCATTTTGCGTACCGCGCCGATCGCCCGTTCCTGTAGTTGATAAAATGTCTCGGCACCCTCTACATCGAATAGATGTGGCTGTTCCCAGAAATGCTTGAAGGAATCAGGATCGCGGACTGCGATGTCATCATATAAGTGCCCCTCCCAGGGGCCAAGATTTATTTCCCGCAAGCAATCCAGAAATTCTATTTGCGCTTCAAAATCGGCAAAGGCGTGATCTGCAGTCTGTCTTGTGCGCACACTACTGCTGCAATACACCTGGTCAAATTGCAGATGCTGAATGCGTTTACTTAGCTCTTGCGCCTGATGTATGCCGAGCTCGGTCAATTGCGATTCGCTCTGGCCCTGGACCCGGCGTTCTTCATTCCAGTTAGTTTGGCCGTGCCTGAAAAGATGTAGTTGCATTGCCGAAGTTCCCTCTCTATTTACGATCTGCGTTTTAGCGCTGGCTGCGGGTACGATCGACGCTGTCGAGCCAGCCTCGATACTGGGTTTCGCGCCATTGCTCATCCATTTTTGGCCGAAAGCTCCGATCCAATTGCCATTTATCTGCGATTTCTTCCAGCGAACTAAATAGCCCCGCTTGTAATCCGGCAACATAGGCGGCTCCGAGCGCGGTGGTTTCTGCCACCACCGGTCGATTCACTTCACAATCCAGCAGGTCTGCAAGCCTTTGCAGCATGTAGTTATTATTTGCCATGCCGCCGTCGACCCGGAAACTGCTTAGTGTCGCGCCATCCGCTGCTATTGCCATCACCAGGTCTTTGGTCTGGTAGCAGACCGACAACAGTGCGGCAGTCACGATTTCCTTGATGCCGGTGTCGCGGGTCAAGCCATAAATAGCACCCCGCGCGTCGGCATCCCAATAAGGAGCACCGAGCCCGGTAAACGCGGGCACCAGGTACACACTTAAATCATCACCGGTGCCTGCGGCAAGCGCCTCGGACTCAGCGGCATCGGCGATCAATTTCAGTCCGTCCCGTATCCACTGCATGGTGGCGCCGGCCATGAAGATACTACCCTCGATGGCATAACTGGTCTTGCCTCCGAGTCGATAAGCGACGGTACTTAATAGACGGTTTTTGGATGTAATCACTTCATAGCCAGTATTCATTAACAAGAAGCAACCCGTGCCATAGGTGCTTTTTGCCTGTCCGCTGGAAAAGCAGCCTTGGGCAAATGCGGCGGCCTGCTGGTCCCCAATTATTCCGGTTATGGGGATGGCCGCACCGAACAGATCGGCGTCACAATCTCCAAATTCATCTGCACAATCCTTGACTTCTGGCAGCAGGGATTCAGGAATTTCAAACTGTCTCAGTAGTTCTGGGTCCCATTGCTGAGTGTGAATATTGTAAAGCATGGTTCGGGAGGCATTAGTGGCATCGGTAAAATGATTGCGGCCGCCGGTTAAATGCCACAATAGAAAACTGTCGATCGTGCCAAAAGCTAATTCCCCGGCCTCCGCCCTGGCACGAGCGTCCCTTACATTTTCCAGTATCCAGCGAATCTTGGTCGCCGAGAAGTAGGGGTCGATGCGCAGTCCGGTCTTATCCTGGATACGCTTTGCGAGTCCCTGGTTATCGAGGGCTTTGCAATACGCGCTGGTGCGCCGATCCTGCCAGACGATGGCATTGTAGATTGGTTTGCCGCTTACGCGCTCCCACAGCACCGTAGTCTCGCGTTGATTGGTGATGCCGATGCAGCTAATTTCGCCGGCATTCAGTGCAGCTTTTTCCAGTGCGACACGGCAACTCGACAGCGTAGTGTCCCAAATTTGCGTGGCGTCATGTTCGACCCAACCATTAGCAGGGAAATGTTGTTTGAATTCCTGCTGTCCCAGACCCAGTGGTTTGCCATTGGTGTCGAAGACTATGGCTCGACTACTCGAGGTGCCCTGATCGATCGCGAGAATATAGCTACCCATTCAGCTCAATGCTCTGCGCTGACACTGGTTTCTGAGGCTTGTTGGCCGAGCTTGCATGCTGCATCGATTCGCATAAACAGTAATCAGAATAAGGCAGCCATGTTACACTAACTCTCTCTTTTTTTGGCACGCTTGGCCCTCGAAACTTAAAGTACTTAAGTGACTCACTCAGAATCTGTTCACGACCTGCTGGTAATCGGAGGAGGAATTAACGGCGTAGGAATCGCCGCCGACGCAGCCGGACGCGGGCTGGATGTTGTGCTTTGCGAAAAGGGCGATCTGGCCTCCGCTACATCTTCCAGCAGCAGCAAACTCATACATGGAGGGTTGCGTTACCTGGAATATTACGAATTTTCCATGGTACGCAAGGCGCTTCGTGAGCGCGAAGTGCTGACGCGGGCGGCGCTGCATCTTATCAGACCCCTGGCATTTCAAATTCCCCGTTTACCCCATTCCCGCAAGTTCTGGATGCTGCGCGCAGGCTTGTTCCTCTATGACAATCTTAGCAGACGCCAACTTTATAAGGGCTCTCGGAGTGTGAGATATGCTGAAGATGGCCCACTTAACAGTGCCATCAGGCACGGCTTCGAATATTGGGATGGTCAGGTAGACGATTCTCGACTGGTCATTCTGAATGCCCTGCTGGCTTCAGCGCAGGGGGCAACTATCTTACCCCGAACCGAATGTGTAGAAATTTCCTCAACACCACAAGGTTGGCAGGTAAGGTTGCGTGATCGCTTCAGCGATGGCGAGTCGGTGCAATTCTTTAAGGCCATCGTGAATGCAACTGGGCCCTGGGTAGCTTCGATACTTGAGAATTTGGTAAAGAATTCGAGTCCGCAGCAACTGCGGCTGGTGAAGGGTAGCCACATCGTGGTGCCCCGGCTGCACGATGGTGACCAGGCATTCTTGTTACAGCATGAGGATGGGCGCGTGGTCTTCGTGATTCCCTACCTTCAGCAATACTCGCTGATAGGGACCACCGAAGAAGAGTTTGCCGGCGATCTCGACGATGTGCAGATATCCACCGAAGAAATCATTTACCTGATTTCCACCGTAAATCTGTATTTCAAGAATTCGATTGCGCGATCCGATATCGTGTACACCTATGCCGGTGTCAGGCCCCTGGTCGATGAAGCAGGTGAGGACGCTACCACCGTGTCCCGTGAGTATCTTCTGGATCTCGACACGTCTGTGCATCCGATCATGTCGGTCTATGGGGGAAAAATAACGACTTACAGGATATTGGCAGAAGAGGTGGTTGATCGACTTGCAAGTTTCTTCCCTGGACTTAAATCGCCATGGACCAGAGCATCAAAGCTGCCGGGTGGAGATTTTGATATGCTTGAGACGCTGGTTAACGACCTCACATCACGCTATGCCTGGCTGGGGCCGGTTCTTATTACGCGCTGGCAACATAGCTATGGCACGCTCAGTTTCGACATCCTGGGAGAAGCAACCGGACTATCAGATCTAGGTGTCAGGTTCGGCGCTAATCTGTATCAGAAAGAAGTAGATTATCTTTGCACCAAGGAATGGGCCCGCTCCGCGGATGATATTCTCTGGCGTCGCTCCAATTTGGGGTTTAGTTTCAGTGCGGAGGAACGCAGTTCCCTCGACAAATATATTAAACAATCCTTTCCCGCTGAGAGTTAATGGTAACCGAATGCTCGAGCTGCAGAACATTTCACGCAAAGTCGGTGATGAAGTTTATGTAGATGATGTCAGCCTGTGTCTGCAACGGGGTGAACTAAATATATTGCTGGGCCCCACTCTGGCTGGGAAAACCTCCCTCATGCGTATAATGGCTGGTCTTGACAAGCCGGATTCCGGTTCATTGCGCTTCGATGGTCGCGACGTGCTTGGTCTGCCGGTGCAGAAACGCAATGTTGCCATGGTCTATCAACAATTCATCAACTACCCCACACTGACAGTCTTTGACAATATCGCGTCGCCGCTGACTGTCAACCGTATATCGAAGTCGGAGATCGCTTCCCGGGTCGCTAAAGTTTCGGATTTGTTGAAACTGGGTGATTTCTTGCAGCGCCGGCCTGACACCCTGTCTGGTGGTCAACAGCAACGAGTTGCCCTGGCGCGGGCGTTAATCAAGGGTGCGGACTTGGTCATTCTGGACGAACCGTTGGCGAATCTGGACTATAAATTGCGGGAAGAGCTGCGAGCCGAGCTGCCCGGCTTATTTGCTGAAATGGGAGCAGTACTTGTCTATGCCACCACCGAACCGACTGAGGCGCTGGTGTTGGGTGGCAATACAGCCTGTATGTTTGAGGGCAAGGTGGAACAATTCGGGCCCACTCTGGAGCTTTATCGACAGCCGGCGGGACTTCAAACTGCCAGGATATTTTCTGACCCGCCACTGAACACGCTGCGCCTGCATTACCGCCAAGGTGAGTTGCGTATTCCCGAATCAGAACAACTAATCAAGCTAAGGGCCGAACTCAATGACGGCCAAGACTATACATTAGGGGTCAGACCGCATCATTTATGCCTGGTCAGACACAGCCCCGAGGATATCGAATTGCGTGGAGAAGTCACAGTAACCGAGATAGGTGGTTCTGAAAGTTTCGTGCATTTTGAATTCCAAAACAGGGCCTGGGTAGCGTTGATACATGGGATTGTGAAATTCGCCAGCTCGGAGGTAGTCAGTTTTTTTGTGCAGCCGCGGCACAGCTTGCTCTTCGATCAGAGCGATAGCCTTATTTCAAATTCCACAGCAATGATAATGGCGCCCTAAACTCCATGGCCACAATCGAATTACAGGCGATTGCACATCGATATGATTCCGGTCATGGCTCTGCGATCGGTGATGCAGTTATCCCTTTCGCGGTGAACGCGCTGGATCAATGCTGGCCGGATGGTGGGGCTTACGCCCTGCTAGGTCCTTCCGGCTGTGGCAAGACTACACTGCTGAATATTATTTCCGGATTGCTACACCCTACGGCTGGCAGCGTACTTTTTGATGGTGTAGATGTGACGGCCCGCAGTCCCGAGCAACGCAACATCGCCCAGGTTTTTCAGTTTCCGGTAGTGTATGAGACCCTGACCGTAGCGGACAATCTTGCGTTTCCGTTGAGGAACCGGGGGCTGCCCACGGCAGATATCGACTCCCGGGTGGCATCCGTGCTCACCATGTTGGGACTGCAGAAGCAGGCGAACCTGAAAGCTCGAGACCTGACCGTAGATGAGAAGCAGAAGATCTCGCTGGGCCGCGGACTGGTGCGCACCGATGTTAAGGCTATTCTGTTCGATGAGCCACTAACCGTTATCGATCCTCATCTGAAGTGGCAATTGCGCACCGAGCTGAAGAAAATCCATCAACAATTTCAACATACGATGATTTATGTGACGCACGACCAGACCGAGGCGCTTACCTTTGCCGATAGGGTAATTGTCATGCATGAGGGCTCGATTGTGCAGGTCGGCACGCCACAGGAGTTGTTCGAAAAGCCTCAGCATACGTTCGTTGGACGCTTCATTGGATCGCCCGGCATGAATGTCATACCCTGTATCGTCGAAGGTGCGACGGCGATTGTCGGTGAGCACAGAATATCGCTACAAGCTAGCCTTGGCTCTGATTTTGACAACTCCGGGCTGCAAAATACGGAACTGGGTATTCGTCCAGAATACGTGCGACTATGCCAGGAGCAGGGTTTGCCGGCTGTAATCACCGCTATCGAGGATGTAGGCAAGCACGTGGTAGTGCGGGTCAATGTGGCAGGACATGAGCTTAAAGTGATCCAGCGGGAGGGAGAGCCAATCCCCCGGAATCCCAGGGTCTGGTTCGAACCAGGGAAGATGAATCTGTACCAGAATGCCCACCTTGTCGAGGCTGCACAATGAAGACAGTCAATAACAAAGCCTGGCTTATGGTGCTGCCAGTGTTACTGCTGGTAGGGCTCAGTGCAATTATTCCGCTGATGACGGTTGTGAACTATTCGGTACAGGATTCTTTCGGCAATAATGAGTTTTTCTGGGTTGGTACGGAGTGGTTTCAGGAGATACTGCATTCCGAGAGATTTCTCAATGCCCTGCAACGCACACTGCTATTCTCGGCTTTAATCCTCGCCATAGAAATACCCTTAGGCATTGGCATAGCGCTGGCCATGCCAAAGCGTGGTATCGGTGTCTCAATTTGCCTGGTACTGATGGCCTTGCCGCTGCTTATTCCCTGGAACGTGGTTGGCACCATATGGCAGGTGTTTGGGCGAATAGATATCGGGCTGCTGGGCCATGGTTTGGAGAGTCTGGGGCTGGACTATAACTACACGCAAAATACCTTCGATGCCTGGGCCACTATAATCATCATGGATGTTTGGCACTGGACCTCGCTGGTAGTGTTACTGTGCTATTCGGGGTTGGTGGCGATCCCGGAGGTCTATTACCAGGCGGCCAGAATCGATGGGGCATCCCGATGGGCGGTGTTTCGTTACATCCAACTGCCGAAAATAAAACGGGTGCTACTGATCGCGGTGCTATTGCGATTCATGGATTCCTTCATGATCTACACGGAGCCCTTCGTTGTCACCGGTGGCGGGCCGGGCAATGCCACCACCTTTCTCTCCATCGACCTAGTGCAAATGGCAATAGGGCAGTTTGATCTGGGGCCGGCGGCGGCCATGTCGCTGATCTATTTTCTCATAATACTGTTGCTGTGTTGGGTCTTTTACACGCTGATGACTGTTTCCGATCAGGCGGTGAGCGCGACGAAAGGGCGGACTAACTGATGCGGGATAGATCGGATCATCTGAAACTGGCGGTGTTGATACTGTATATCGTGTTTCTGATGCTGCCGATCTATTGGCTGTTGAACATGAGCTTCAAGACTAATCAGGAAATCCTTTCTACCTTTAGTCTATGGCCACAGAATTTTACCTTCGATAACTACTTAACCATCTTTAGCGATCCGTCCTGGTACAACGGCTACATCAACTCCATGATCTATGTGGTCATGAACACGGTAATATCCATCGGCGTTGCCCTGCCCGCTGCCTATGCCTTTTCCCGTTATCATTTTATTGGCGACAAGCATCTGTTCTTCTGGTTGCTTACCAATCGCATGGCACCGTCGGCGGTGTTTGTGTTGCCATTTTTCCAACTGTATTCGGCCTTTGGTTTGATCGATACGCACATCGCCGTAGCCCTGGCCCACTGCCTGTTTAACGTGCCTCTGGCGGTTTGGATTCTGGAAGGATTTATGTCCGGGGTACCGAAGGAGATCGATGAGACAGCGTACATCGATGGTTACTCCTTCCCGAAATTCTTCCTAAAGATTTTCACCCCACTGATCGCTCCAGGCATCGGCGTCGCTGCATTTTTCTGCTTCATGTTCTCCTGGGTTGAATTATTGATCGCTCGGACTCTCACCGTAACTGACGCCAAGCCCATTAGTGCGGTGATGACCCGCACGGTATCGGCATCCGGTCTGGACTGGGGTGTACTGGCCGCGGCGGGTGTGTTGACCATAATTCCCGGCGCCCTGGTTATTTACTTTGTTAGAAACCACATCGCCAAAGGCTTTGCGTTGGGCAGGGTTTGAAGCCTTAAGCTGGCTCTGCAGTTTCTCTTCGTTCTCAGTTTGGGATAGTCTTGGCTTCAACATCCAGGAAAACCTCAGGAGACCATTTGGATATGCAATTCACCACACGGAAATTCATCAGGCGCAAGCTCATCACGGTTTTGTCCGGCCTGGTCTCCATGATGTTGTTAAGCGATTCTCTCATCGCCCAGAGCGAGGTTTATTCCGCGGCTCGCAGTGGCGGCAACTACATGCACAACTTCTACTTCCCGCCTTCGCCAAGCTCGACGCCCTGGGCACCAGACTGGTCACCGGACGGACAGTGGCTAGCTGTCGCTATGCAGGGCAGTATCTGGAAAGTAAAACCGGCAGATGGCATTGCCCACGAACTGACTTACAACCAGGCTTATCATTCTTCACCGGATTGGTCGCCGGACGGGCGCTGGATAATTTACACCGCCGATTATGATCATCAGCGCATCCAGCTAGAGATACTCAACACTGAGACCGGCGAGCTTAGTAAACTAACCGATGATCAGGAGATCTATACCGACCCGGTTTTTTCGCCGGATGGTTCCCGGGTAGCGTATGTTTCTACCAACCCCAATGGTTATTTCAATGTCTATGTGCGGGATATCGAGAACGGCCAGTGGCGCGGGGACCCTGTAGCGGTAACCCGGGATAATGACTTTGGTCGCAGTCGGCTCTACTTCGGCAGTTGGGACATGCACATCGCACCGGCCTGGCTGCCTGATGGCAGCGAGTTACTATTGGTATCCAATCGGGATGTGCCGCTGGGTTCGGGTAATGTGCTGAGAGTTCCTGCTATCGAAAATGGCATATTGCAGGCAACAACGGTGTTGGCAGAACAAACCCTTTACCGCACCCGACCCGATGTCTCCATCGACGGCAAGCGCTTCGTCTATACTTCCACCAGCGGTTCCGCTGACCAGTATAACAATCTCTATGTGCAACCGACTGCTGGTGGTGAACCCTACAAGATGACCTTCTTCGAGTTTGATGCCTTTCACCCAAGATGGTCGCCGGATGGCGAATGGATCGCGTTCATCAGCAATGAGACAGGGCTCTCACAGCTAATGCTGCTGGAAACCTATGGCGGCGAGATCAAGTCCGTCGCAATCAAGGAACAACACTATAATCGGCCAATGGGTGCGCTAAAAGTACGGGTGCTGGAAGCATCAAATAGCGCCCTGGCTCATAATCGGATTCACCTCACCGCCGCCGATGGGAAATTTTACACTCCGGTGGATGCCTATGCCCGCGCCGGTACCAGGGGCGATTTGATATTCCACAATGCCGGTGAGTTCGAGCTGATGTTGCCGGTGGGTGAAACCGACCTGACAGTGGTTAAAGGTTTCGAATACTTTCCCCAGGAAGTTACGGTAGATATCCGGGTCGGGGAGGTGGCGCAGCTGACGGTAGAGCTGGAGCAGATGACTGACATGGGCGCCAAAGGCTGGTACAGCGCTTCTACCCATGTCCATGCCAACTATGGAGGCAACCTCCATAACACCCTGGAAAACCTGATGAAGATGTCGCGGGCCGAAGATCAGGACCTGGTACTGGAGCAAGTTGCCAACAAGGACAATCGCATACTGGACTATCATTATTTCGTCCCTGGCGGGGGCGCACATCCGCTCTCAACGGACGATCAGATTGTGGTGGTGGGTCAAGAGTTCAGGCCGCCTTTCTATGGTCACGTCTTCATGTTCGGCATGCGGGATCATCTAATCTCCCCGTTCGTCACCGGCTATGAAGGTACGGCCGTCGAAAGCCTGTATCCCAGCAATACCGACATGTTTATCAAGGCAAAGGCACAGGGAGCCTTTACCGGCTACGTCCACCCTTATCTGGGTGAGGCTGATCCGCTGGAGGAAAATCTTGGTGGTGGCAAAGGTTTTATTGTCGACGCGGCACTGGGGACTACCGATGCGTTGGAATTGTCCGATGCCAGTCGTGCCGGCTTCTTTCCACTGTACGCGGTCTGGAACAATGGCCTGCACGTGGTGGCCACGGGCGGCGAAGACTCTATTAGCTCGCTGCACCGCAGTAAATTAATCGGCTCGGTGCGAACCTATGTCTATACCGGTAACCAGGGATTGGGCATGAAGGCCTGGTTCGATGCACTGAAGCGGGGAAGGGCTTTCGTTAGCTCTGGGCCGTTATTGGAAATGGAAGTGGGCACCGCCTTGCCGGGAGATACCATCGATTTGCCCGCCAGTGGTGGCATCATAACCATTAGTGGTCGCCTGCGTTCAGTTATAGAATTAGATGCGGTGGTATTGGTGTGCAATGGTGAAGTGGTGGAAGAATTTCCCTTGCGTGGCAATCGCAATAGCTTAAATTTATCGGTAGAGCTGGAGATAGAACACAGTGGTTGGTGTCATCTGCGTACGGAAGGTGATCCAGCGCAACGCTTTCCCATGGACGTTGGCTATGTGCAGGCGTTCACTAACCCAATCTGGTTCCAGGTCGGGAATGAGCCGATCCGCAAACCAGACGCGGCGGCCTATGCTCTGCGATGGATCGACAGGCTGGAGGAGTTGGCGGCCGACTGGCCAGGATGGCGATCCGAGCAGGAGAGGGCCCATGTATTCGGGCAGTTTGAACAGGCGCGTCAGGTTTACCGCAGCAATTTATAATGCCTATTCCCTGCATTGAGTATAACGATATTACGAAGTCTTACGGCGATAAGACAATACTCAATGGCTTGTCACTGAGCATCACGGCCAACATCACCACGGCTATCGTCGGTGCCAGCGGTAGTGGTAAATCCACACTGATTCAGATCGCCAATGGCCTGATTATTCCTGAACGGGGTCAGGTCTCAGTTTTTGGATCACCCATCACTAACGGGAAAATTACAGA
The DNA here is from genome assembly GCA_002731775.1 of Gammaproteobacteria bacterium. Classification (GTDB taxonomy): domain Bacteria; phylum Pseudomonadota; class Gammaproteobacteria; order Pseudomonadales; family Pseudohongiellaceae; genus UBA9145. The sequence continues at coordinate 16,892 of PCCP01000039.1, read as the reverse complement.
CAAGCGACTGGCAATTGGTTATAGCGTGCAGGGAGCTGGTTTATTTCCGCACATGTCGGTATTCGAAAACATCACACTGATGGCAACGTTGCAGCGATGGTCGGAACAAGATACAAAAATTCGATTTCACACTCTCATGCAATTACTGGAGCTGGATAGGGAGCTGAGTGATCGCTACCCCTTCAGCCTGTCAGGGGGCCAGCAACAACGGGTGAGTCTGTGCCGCGCGATGATGTTAAACCCACCGTTGCTGTTATTGGATGAGCCCTTTTCCGCGCTCGATCCGGTGACTCGGGTCAGCATTCAACAGGAATTCCTCAAATTGCAGCAGGCAGAAACCCGTTCTATGGTGCTGGTTACCCACGACATGTTTGAAGCGATCAAACTGGCACAGGAAATTATCGTGATGCGCGACGGCAGGATCGAGCAGCAGGGTTCGGTGGCAGAGATTCAGAATAACCCGGCCAGCGACTATGTTCAGGCCCTGTTCCATGCCGGAGGCCCCGTAGTATGAAATGGTCCATTGCAAACCCGTTGGTTCTGTCGGTGTTGCGGATATTAATGATGTCACTGTGCCTCATTGCAAATACGGCAATGGCCGGCGATGAACCGCTTTCGATAACGGTAGGCAGCAAGAACTTCAATGAAAATTATCTGCTGGCCGAGGTGATATCGCAATTATTTGAGCACGCCGGTTACGAAGTGGACAGAAAATTTGGCATGACTGGAACCCTGATCATCTATGAAGCATTGCGTACCAAGGAGGTGGATGTCTATGTTGAGTATACCGGCACACTGGGCCAGGTTATCCTTAATTACGACGGTGAGCCCAGTCTCGAAAATCTCAACGCCCGGTTGACAGGCGAGGCCGTGGAAATATTGCCATCGTTTGGTTTCAATAACACCTATGCACTTGCGATAAAACGAGATTATGCAGACCAGCTGGGTATTAGTACTGTTTCGGAATTGGTTACTCAACCCGACATCGAGATGGGCTTCAGCATCGAATTTCTCAATCGAGCAGATGGTTGGCCTGGCCTGGTTAGCGCATACGGTTTCTCGCAGCAGCCAACAGGAATGGATCATGGTCTCGCTTACCAGGCTATCGATGACGGCACCATCGATGTAACCGATGCCTTTTCCACCGACGGCGATCTCGATCGCTACGACCTGCAATTACTGGAAGATGATCTGGAGTTTTTCCCGCACTATTTCGGCGCGCCCTTAATAAACGCCGAATTGCCTGTTGACGCGCGTAATATCATCAATCGGCTCGCCGGTCTAATCGATGATGCCCGCATGCGCGATCTCAACGGTCGAGTGATGCTGGATGGTAAATCTTTCGCCGAAGTCGCGGGGGAGTTTCTGGCGGAAGAGGGTCTGGTGGCACTTAGTGACAATATCAGTGCGACGGCGACCTCAATATGGCCCAGGCTGTGGCGTAACACCCTGGTACACGTTCAGTTGACTCTCATAGCACTGCTTTTGGGATGCGCGGTGGGCCTGCCTCTGGGTATTACTATCTACCGCTCCCGCCGCCTGTCCCGCTCCATGCTTTATATCGCGGGCCTACTGCAAACTGTGCCTTCAATAGCGCTGCTGGCCTTGATGATACCGCTGTTTGGCATCGGTCAGAAGCCGGCGATCATTGCCCTCTTCATGTATTCCTTGCTGCCGATTCTGAGAAGTACCATCACCGCCCTGCTGACTATCGATCCGGTGTTGAAGCGTGTGGCCGAAGCGCTGGGCATGACCCGCATCCAGCAACTCGTGCATGTGCTGGTGCCCCTGGCATTGCCGAATGTTCTAACCGGCGTGAAGACGGCGGCGATCATCTCTATCGGCACTGCTACGCTAGCGGCATTCATCGGCGCGGGTGGGCTGGGAGAGCCTATTGTCACCGGATTGGCTTTAAACGATACCAGCTTGATATTGCAGGGGGCGATACCCGCCGCTGGTTTGGCTATTCTCACCGAATTGCTGTTTGATGTGCTGGAGCGATCTCTCGTTAAACCCCATATGCTGGTGGGACAACTGCCGACTTGAATCGACAGACCGGGTTGATGTATCGATACCGCGTGTGCGCATGATGATGGACAGGAATGCGGATCTATTGCAGCTACCCACGTAGATCTCTTTCCCAAATATAGCACTGACATTTACATCGGCTGTGCTCGAAATGGGCAGGACCGGTCAGGTATCTTTGCCTGTTGTATTGAAAAATCCTGTAGCGTCTATAGGAAATACTAAGCGCCAGAAATGTGGCTATTAGCAACGCCGGTATAGTCGTTGTGAAAGATAGAATCAGTTGCCAGCTCATCCTTCGATCCTCCTTAGCACTTGATACGACCAACTTTGGAAATTCTTTAGTCGCTGAAGAGGTCGAGTACTGCAGTTGGGTGAAGCTGGTTTTCAAGTAAGTTTCGATCACCGTCCGATAATCTGGAAAATTCCTGCCGAATCCATTGCAGGCATTTGGCTTGATAGCGGAATGGGCTCTGTCGCCAGGGTTTGCCATCTAATTCCATCACCATCTCTTGCTCAGAATTGGCCACTGATTTCGCGTTGGCAAGCAGATAGGGAACGTAAATACGTCCCACTTCCTGTAACAGTGCTAGCAGAGTCTGCGGCAGACTTGCCGGCTTAATCCAGTCATCTTTCAAAGTCTCGTAACCGGAGAGGTCTTCCATCGACTCGGTCCATGCATAAACGCGCGGTGCCTGCTCTATCACTTTTTGTTGCGGCGTTGGGTCGAACAACGCCAGGCAGGTGAGTTGGCCATAGATTGCGAAATCACAGGCTGCGGGTCTGTTTCCGAGCAAGAAAGGGAACTGCTGCAGATGCTTGTCCAATAATGTTAACAAGCGGTCAAAACTTTGCTCGATAGTCTCCCGTGTGAGCTCACTGGACCCAACATAGTGCAATCGGGAGATCTGTAATTCCGATATCTGCCTGGATTTTTGGGCAATCTGCAGTTCATCGGCCGTCGTATTATTCCATCTCGGTAGCATCTGCCCTGCCTTGCTGATGTCTTCAGCATAGCTCCAGCGATAATGGAACATCGGCTTGGTCAGCCATTCGTCGGCGTAGTCCTCCAACAGATAGTCGATGAATGCCAGCGCCGGATGTTCCGGAATCACCGACCTGCCGGCATAGCGGACTTCGAATTCACGAATCAGTGGCGTGGTATCGCACACTGCCCGCTCGGTGCCGGTTTCATCTTTCAGGTAGAACGTTGGCAGTAATGCTACCTTTGGCTGTGGGCGTGATCTGAAGCGGCCGCTGTCCGCAGCCAGTAGATGACGACTGCCCGGCAGCAGATGGTAGGGGATGCGACGATATCTGAGCAGCGCCAGCATCTTCCGGGTGTAGGGCGAACCCGGCACACCCATCAATTCCAGTGCTGTATCTGATTCTGTCATAGTTTTACCGCCTGAAGGGCACGCCTGCAACTTGGCAACTTTATCGCCTCAAGGGCACGCCTGCAACTTGGCAACTAATTATTCTAGTCACATTCATGAATCTGGACAGCCAGCTAAATCCCAGCTCGAGTTGATTGAGAATTCTTATCGTTCTCTATTTAATGCTGGATGCCAGGGAAAGCGGTGGGAGAAGCTGCGCATTGAGACTTCAACAATTTCAAAACGACTAATCGAAGGGCAAACGAAGCACTGGATTGGTTAACATAGTACGGCATTAGTGATATTTCCTGAGCAAGCAGGCTTGGACTTGGAAAGCGATAGCTTCTATTCTTCCTATACCGCGCTACCACGAGTTATCAGCCTGAAGATTCCGGGATTCCCATGACTACTGTCCTGTCAGAGCAAGCCGTCCATGATCGATTCGTCGAAGGCTATCGTCATGCGGAGTCTGAACTGGCCAGGGAAATTGAGCGCTGTGTCTGTGGCTGTGATTACGGCGCATCCAGCTGGACCACCGTCGATGAAATTCAGACAATTATCGAGTTGATGAGCTTGAGCGATAGCAGCCACTTGCTGGAACTCGGCGCAGGTGCTGGCTGGCCCGGGCTATATCTCACCGCGCAAACCGGCTGCAGGGCGATGCTGACTGACCTGCCTTTAGAGGGTCTCCGTATTGGCTACAAGCGGGCGGTAAAGGATGGCCTCGCGGATCTGGTGTCGATAACCGCCGCTTCGGGTAGTTCCTTGCCATTCGCAAATGCCTGCTTCGATGTGATTTTTCATTCAGATGTACTTTGCTGCCTTGCCGACAAAGAGATGGTTCTGTTGGAGTGCAGACGCAGTGTCAGTGCCGATGGCTGTATGGTATTTCCGGTGATCTTTCCTGTGGAAAATCTTTCGAAAGCAGAGCAGCAACTGGTACTCGCCGCAGGCCCTCCTTTTGCCGAGATCAAGCAGCCCTATCCACAGTTGCTGGCGCAGACAGGCTGGAAACTGACAGACCAGATCGATCTAAGCGAAGAATTTGCTATCTCCATGGCGCTGATGAATGAAAAGCTGCAGCAGTACAGCGATGAGCTGGATAGTTTGAAGGGTGAGAACTTTGCCGCCGATGAACGAGTTCGCCGGGTCAATGGCAGCAAAGCCTGTGCTCAGGGCTTGCTGCGCAGGGAACTGTACCGGGCGGTTCCTGTTTAGAATTACGGGGGCAGGTGTGGCAATGCATAAACGGCATCAGGCTGTGCTCGGTGCAACAAGAAAGACCTGACCCCAAGGTTTTCCCTAGTCGGTCAACTGCCTGCTTGAATCGATTTTTCGGCTTAATAACCCGATTCCCAGTGCCGCCATCGTGATTGATACGAATGCATTGAGGTAGTTAAAAAAAGCAAAAGGAACATAATCCAATACCGGAACGCCCAGGGTTGCTGCGTAAAAAGCCCCGGCGGTGGTCCAGGGAATCAGTCCGGTGGTCAGGGTAGAACCCTCCTCAACGGAGCGGGACAGCAGCGCCTTGTCCATGCCCTGATCTTCATATTTGCTGCGGAACAGCTGACAAGTGAGGATAATGGAAATATAGGCCTCGCCCATCGCCAGGTTGCCCACAAAACCGGAGCAGATGGTGGTTGCGATCAAGGTTGCGACGCGCTGTACGCGGGAGATAATGCCCGCCAGCAGTACAGATAGAAACCCGGCCCCGTGTAATATGCCCCCCAGCGCGAGCGCCATCAGCGCCAGCATCAAGGTCCAGCTCATGCTACTGATCCCGCCCCGGCCTAATAAATCATTCAGACTATCGATGCCAGTGCTGCCGGGCGTATTTGCCCACAGAGCATTAAGGACGGCGACAGGGCTCTGACCCTGGTAGGCCACGGCGATGATCACTGCAGCGAGCACGCTAAGCGACATCGTTATCTCGGCGGGCACGCGCCTGATACTGAGTATGGCCAGCAGAAAAATTGGGATTAAGCTAATAAGCGGATACAGGAGATAGGTATCACTTAATGCCTGTCGGATAGTCCCGATCTCTTCGCCGCCAAAATCACCATCTGCATAACCCAGTCCAATTAATGTGAAGATAATTAATGCCAGCAGAAAAGATGGCGCAGTAGTAAATAACATCGAATAGATGTGTCGATACAGATCGGTCTCGGCGCTCATGGCGGCGAGATTGGTGGTGTCTGATATGGGGGACATCTTGTCGCCGAAGGTGGCGCCGCAGACGACCATGCCGGCGACAATCGGTAGCGGTATACCCATGGTGCCACCGATGCCGATAAAGACTACTCCCAGAGTGCCGGCGGTGCCCCAGGCAGTCCCGGTGGCCATCGACATCAACGCACATAGCAGCATTCCCACCGCCAGGAACGATCCTGGCGATAACCAGTCGAGACCAAAATACATCAAGGTTGCAATCGTGCCGCTGTGCATAAAGCTGGCGATGACCATGCCGATCAGGATGAAGATATAAATTGCGGGCAGGGCCCGGCTTATCGCCGAACTCATCAGCTGACGAATGCCAGCAGATGAATGACCAAGCAAGCGAGCATTGACAGTGGCCCAGATCAGGCAGAGAAACATCAGGCTATGCAGATCGATGGCAAATAGGAACAGACCGATGGCAATAATTGCGATGACCACCCCAAAGCACAGAATTGCCTGTGCGGGAGAAGGGGTGCTGGGGCTGGTGGTGTCGGGCATGGTCGCCCAGCATATAAACAATTGGGACTGGAGTAAAATTTTGCTAAGCTCAGGCGTTGTATTCATACCTGAATTTTCTAAGTAATTGTAAAATAACAAAGGCTTGAGCAATGAACTTGTCCTGGATGGGTTGGACCCAGCCTACTGCAATTTTTTTTATAACGATTGCCAGCTTCATAGCCGTCATGTCGCTATGGGAGTATCTGAGTCCCGGAGGGGCGCCACGGGTCGGGATACTTCGTTTCGAAACCACTCGTGGAGACAGGCTATTTATCTCCCTGCTCGGTAGTGCATTTATCTGCCTTGCCTGGCTGGGATTGGTTGGATTAAATCTCTGGTGGGGACTGGCATTGTGTTTCGTCTTCGCTATTTTGGTTTTCATTTTTGTTTGAGTTATTTACGCGGGATCTGAGGTAATCACTATGTTTGAGGTGTTAAGAAGGCATTCGAGTTTGCGACTGATTCAAGTTCCCGTTCTGTTGGGAGTTTATTGTTTCTCCAGCGTGGCGCTGGGCGATATGGAAGCAGCCCGACGCTGGTTGAGTGAGTTTCAACCTTCAACTTTGAACGAGGCACAACAAATCGCCGAATTACAGTGGTTCGTCGATGCCGCCAAACCATTCGTGGGCATGGAGCTTAAAGTCGTATCCGAAACCATTACTACCCACGAATACGAATCTCAGACCCTGGCACGGGCGTTTGCGGAGATAACCGGCATTCAGGTGACCCATGATCTGATTGGCGAAGGTGACGTGATCGAGAAATTGCAGACGCAGATGCAGTCCGGTGAAAATATCTATGACGCCTACGTCAATGATTCAGACCTGATCGGTACCCATTTTCGCTACCAACAGGTACGCAACCTGAGCGACTGGATGGCGGGCGAGGGCAGCGACGTCACCTCCCCCACGCTGGATCTGAAAGATTTTATTGGTATTTCATTCACCACCGGGCCCGATGGCAAGTTGTATCAATTGCCGGACCAGCAATTCGCCAATCTCTACTGGTTCCGCTACGACTGGTTCACGGATGAATCGATCAAGGCAAGATTCCGGGAGCGTTTCGGCTATGAGCTTGGCGTGCCGGTTAACTGGTCAGCCTACGAAGATATCGCCGAATTTTTCACCAATGATATTGGTGAGATCGATGGCCGCAAGGTGTATGGCCACATGGATTACGGCAAGAAAGATCCTTCCCTGGGCTGGCGTTTCACCGATGCCTGGTTATCCATGGCCGGGGCCGGTGATAAAGGTAGTCCCAACGGCTTGCCGGTAGATGAGTGGGGAATTCGCGTAGAGGCTTGTCGTCCGGTAGGTTCCACCGTGGAACGTGGTGGCGCCACCGATGGGCCGGCGGCGGTGTACTCGGTAAGCAAGTATGTGGACTGGTTGCAGCGCTATGCGCCACCGGAAGCGGCGGGCATGGTTTTTAGTGAGGCCGGGCCGGTGCCGGCGCAGGGCAATATCGCTCAGCAGATATTCTGGTACACCACCTTTACCGCCGACATGGTGGCACCGGGATTACCGGTGATGAATGCCGATGGCACGCCCAAATGGCGCATGGCGCCATCGCCCCATGGGGCTTACTGGGAACCAGGGCAGAAGTTAGGCTATCAGGATGCCGGTTCCTGGACGCTGATGAAATCCACGCCCACCGATCGTGCGAGGGCGGCCTGGCTCTACGCCCAGTTTGTCACCTCGAAGACGGTCTCCTTGAAGAAGAGCCATGTCGGCCTCACCATTATTCGAGATTCCGATATACGCCATGAGAGTTTTACCGAGCGCTCGGCAGAGTTAGGGGGGTTGGTGGAGTTTTATCGATCGCCAGCAAGAGTGCAGTGGACACCAACTGGTACCAATGTGCCCGATTATCCACGCCTGGCGCAGCTGTGGTGGCAGAATATCGGTGACGCCTCCTCTGGAGCGAAAACGCCACAAGAAGCAATGACGGCGTTGGCAGTAGCCCAGGAGCGCTTGATGCAACGGCTCGAAAGAGCCGACATATTGGGAGAGTGTGGGCCCAAACTGAACGACAGACAAAGCCGGGAGTACTGGCTAAACCAACCAGGTGCACCCAAGCCAAAACTAGCCAACGAAAAACCCGATCCAATCACCATCGACTATGACGAGTTGGTAAGAAGCTGGCAGTAATAGTCCGGATAACGGGAGAGAAAAATGACAGTGACAACACGCGCTAGCAACAAAGCCTTTTCCATCAGTCTGGGAATTTGGCTGCTACCATTAATGGGTTTCACAGCAGTGCCAGATGCCACAATTAACGGCCCCATCGCCACCGAGCCACATCCTTCCCTCAATTCTATCTACGGGGCGTCGGCTATCGAGTTGTCGGACCGAGGCTATGTCGAGGAAGAATACTTCATCGAGGGAACGGCGAATCGGTATTCTGCTTCGGAAATGGAGAATGCTGAAATTGTTGACGGCGGGCACACCTATCGCAGCCGGCTAATCGTGCGGCGTCCGCTGTTGGCGCAGGACTTTAATGGTGTGGTCGTGGTGGAATGGATTAACGTCACCGGCGGCAATGACAATGATATCGATTGGTGGCAGGTGGGTGATCACCTGGTCCGGAACGGTTATGCCTATGTTGGGGTATCGGCGCAACAGGATGGTATCGGCAGATTGCGGGATTGGAGCCCGCATCGCTATGGCTCCCTGGACTTGACTGATGACGGCATGGTCACAGGAGACGCTCTTTCATACGACGTTTTTTCTGCCGTTGGCAAGGCCATCAACCGTAGCAGTGAATCCACTCGCAGCGGTCAGGTCGACATCATGGGCGGCTTCAAAGCAGAGATGATACTCGCTACCGGTCACTCTCAATCCGCCAGTCGCCTCGCCAGCTACCTGAACAATATCCATCCATTGGAACTTGTCTATGATGGCGTCATGGTCCACGGTGGGGGTGGTCGCATACGCGACGATCAGAGCACCAGGATATTCAAAATCATGGCAGAAACAGATATGCCGCGGCGCGCCGCGACGCCACAGCCGGACACGGAGACGTTCAGACAGTGGGAGGTTGCCGGAACTTCACACGTCGATATCTTTTTTGAATTCGAGTGGTCCAAAGTCAGACTGCAAAGGGATGGCCTAGCCCTCTCCGCTGCGGCAGCCCGTGATCCCGGTTGTAATCTACCTGCCCACAGCAGAGTGCCGTTCAGGGATGTGATGAATGCAGCCTTCGAGCACCTGGTCGCCTGGGTGCGCGATGATGTTGCTCCGCCTACGGCCGACCCACTACAGGTTGCACGAATGTTGCCGGAGCTGGAATTCGCCAGAGACGACTACGGCAATATCCTCGGAGGTATTCGCCTGGCAGAACACGTGGTGGCCACCGCCAGGAATACCGGCATGAACAACGGTGATAGTAGATTCTGTTTTCTCTATGGCTCCCACCAGCCATTCGGCCAGGCAACCCTGACTGCCCTCTATCCAAGCCATGATGACTACGTAGAGGCGGTAAAAGCCGTAGTCGATCAGAATTTGGCAGATGGTTACATCTTGCCTTATGCCGCGGAACTGACGATACGCAGAGCAGAGAGTGCAAACATCGGCAGGTAGGAACCATCAGAAACTTGAATTCCCCAGCATTTACTTATTAAATTTCTGCGCCAGTGCGGTGCAGCGATCGCTCCATTGTTCCTTGATCGGGGCTTTTAATGTATTCAGTTTTGGGTCCAGCTTTATAGTCAGACTGATTCGGGTTTTCCCGTGTTTTTCTTGAAATTTCACCACTACCCGACTAATTGCTTTTGGATGCGCGTTTTCGACCCAGCTGAATATAAGCGTGCCGGGCATATCCAATAACTCGTAAGTGCCACTATATGAAATTTCCTGATTTCTGGATTTAACAACATAGGTAAATTCACCGCCCTTGCGAACCTTATTTTCCAGCTTGACGATGCTGTGGCAACCGAACATCCAGTCGCCGACGAACACCGGAATCAGCCACTGGTCATACACTTGCTGTGCTGGAGCATTAATGGTTTTACTGAGGGAAATGCTGGAAGCCTTGAGTTTGCCTGCTGGTAGCTGTGGATCATCCTCCAGCATTGAGAGCTGCCGGGCTGCCATCTCACTGTGCATTCTCATAGGGATTTCCCGGCATCAGTTGGTCTGGTATCCCGGCCCGCCGGGAGGCCACTTTCTGGCCGTAATTGCTCGCCAGATAATCCAGAATGGTATCTTCCAGGTTGATTGTCAGTTGCCCAAGGCCTTGGGTATCCTGCATCCATCGCAGGCGGCTCTTCCAGACCTCACGGCTGCCGGAGTTTTGTGAGATGAGTTGCGCCGAATGACATTCGGTACATGTAGCTTGTACCTGTAACCAACCCTCACTGATCTTCAGGCCGCTAAAGCTGTCTATTTCTTGTGCCGAGGAAGCTTGAGTGAGAAGCAATACCCCTGCGCTCACAGTCAGAACTCCCCAGGCGGATCTGCTTGCCAGCACGCTAATCATACGACCTGCACCGCGACCCGATGGCAGGCATTGTTTAAATAGCCGCGGGGATTCCAGCCTGGCACCACCATGGGCTGTGATCTGCCCAGGTCGTCCATGGCTCTGGCCCAGACTTCGTAGTAGCCCGCTTCCGGAAACTGCACCCAGCTCTCCCAGTTCTGCCAGGCTAATCGATTACTGGCCGCCTGTACCGACGAGGGTAACCAGGTGGCACCGAAATCGATGGAGATGAACACACTGCTGACCTGATTATCGCCGGCCCAGGCGTGTCCCCGCACGGTGAGCCTCTGGCCAAGTTCATGGTTGATGCCGGATTGAGGGAAGGTGACGAGGGATTTCACCGGCATCGATTCGATAGTACGCATGTCGGCATTCGGCACCCGGGATCCCGGTGCCACCGCCGTGATCGGCACAGAATAAGAAGGCGCCGTCATCTTCTCGCCGTCATGGACCCGGTCTCTTACAACTATCCGGTTCAACCATTTACCGGACACCGAACCGGGCCAGCCGGCACAAACCATGCGTAGTGGATAGCCGTTCTGCAACGGAATGTCCTCTCCGTTCATGGCCCAGGCGATAAGAGACTCCCGTTCCAGTGCCTTGGCGATGGGCACGCCGCGGGAGATTGCTACCCGGGTCGGATCGCCACTGGTATGGCTATCGGCGCCGAAATAGCCGACATACACAGCATCGCGCTTGACTCCACAGTAGTTGAGGACATCACGCAGACGCACGCCAGTGAATGACGGACAGCCAACCGCACCGGTTGTCCATTGATTGCCGCTGGCCGCCGGCGAAAACTCGTTGCGACCATTACCTCCGCACTCGAGTTGCAGCTCTAAGGTCACTTCTTCGAAGCGTGATCTGAGATCGGCGATGGAAAAGCTGGTGGCGTTTTCACAGGATTCGCCTTCGATTCGCAGACGCCAGCTCTCAGAATTTATATTTCCCGGCGGCAGGCCGTTATTGCGGATGAACATATAGCGATTGGGTGTGACTGCATCGTCCAGCAAATGTGCCGGGGTTTCGGCGTTAAGTGGACGGTCGTTCAAGACTATCAAGCCGCTCTTTTCGGTAATCTGTGTGGGTGCATTGTCGGCGGCGTACGCTGCCGGTATTAATCCCGCCGGCATAAAACGGGAGAATGGGATACCCATTCCCAATGCGGTGGTCATAGCCACCAGGCCGCTGTTTTTCAGAAAGCCCCGGCGGCTGAGGCCATTGCTTCGACGTCCCCATAGTAACCGGTCCGCGACCAGCGGGTCTTGTCGATACAGCGCGTTGATTTCTAATTTGTTATTCTTTTTCATCAGACATTTCCTTTGCTACGGATCGGCTCTGCGGCGTTTCCATCATTAGTTGCCTGGCTACAATTCATTACTGTCGGAGTTTAATCGATTCCGTCTGTTGACGATGCAGGGACTGGTGTCGAGGTTAACAAATATCGGGAAACAGGTCCAAAGGCTGGAGCTGGATAGTGCACTTATTCTGGTTGCTGCTGTGGCTTCTGTAATTTCAGCAGGAAGCGGTCGGTGTTGCGGTTCAGGCGTGGGTCGAAGATATTGCGACTGTGATCGTCGCTGCGTGTGCGTAACAACTCGCTGGTTTCTACCCGAAAGCCGGCTTCCTCGGCGACATCGATAGCCTGTTGAATCTCCATTCGATGCATGTCTCGATTGTCCCGACCCCGGAGTCCGACATGGTCGGTTATGCCCACTATGCCACCTGGTTTTAACAGGATCTTGAGCTTGAAAAGCATCTCCAGCGCTCGCTCCGGGTTGGGGTTATAGTAGTCATGCAGAGTCTGGGCAACTATAACTAAATCCAGGGACTCTGGGGCCAGGCCGATATCGCCGAGTCGCTGTATTATCTGCCGTACATTGCTAAGATTGCCCACGCGTATCTTGTTGTCCAGCGCCTCTCCCTGGCTAATGTCCTGGCGATCTTCCTCAAAGCGTAAGCCCCTCGGCGTATTTTGTGCGTAGACGATGCCCTCTGGGCCAACAGCCTTTGACAGGATGAAGGTGTAATAACCACCGGCGGCGTAAAGATCCAGAACTGTCATTCCTGCTTCGATGCCAAGAAAATCCAACACCTCTACAGGTCTGCGTACCTGGTCCCTGACAAAATCGGTGACGTCACGATCCGGCCCGGTAATGGCGCGACGGAGAGCTTGCTTGTCGAGGGCGAGAGTCGGTGGCGTAAAGATGATAAAACAACACAGGAGCAGAGGAGCGCCCAGGGCTCTGCGGCAGATTATCGGAATGTTCACTGTAGGTAGCATTTCGTTTTCCAATGATGGTTGTTATGCACTCAAGCCAATCCCCCGGGCCATGAGAAAAGCGAGTAGAGGAATAATGAAGAGTAACACCAACTCCAATTTAGNCAGNAAGCNNATGGCTGNTGGAACCTCGATTGCGTCAGCTGTTGACTTGCGATTCCTGAGGAAAAATANCGTGGGATAGATGGACAGTACAGCCAGNANTAAGNACAGTCCGAGCTTGAAATGGAAGANTGGATTCAGGGAGTAGAATTNACTGGGTTTTCCGNCCCANAACCAAAGAATGAGGCCAAATAGCAGCGTCAGTACGNCACCGATNCCATAGACAGNATCCACNTTGGCGAGGTTGCGGGCATCTTCCCCGTTTATGGTCNGTTTCAGNGCNATGTTCTCGATCACCAGGGCTCCGGCCAGCGCAAAAATGGCAACAAAATGCAGAGTNCGGATCAAGGTGTACATCATGNGGCTNATCATACTGTAATTGCGCNCCCACAAGCGNTTTTCNNGGTAATATAGGTGCTGNATTCCGGNTTTTCCTGTTATGCTTTCTGCCACATGCNCAAGAGGNAGCTTTGTCAGCTTATTACGCCGACAGNGCTGCTTCCAGAATAAGAACCGGCTCACTTGCAGCGATAGAATTTGGAGAGACTATGACCAGCGATACCACGGCGACAACTNACAGCAATCCTGANGACNAAGACCTNTTAAAATCCAATATGCGCAAGGTCTCGCTTACGGCGTTGGCCGGTGCCAGTATCGAATGGTACGACTTTTTTATCTATGCCACCGCGGCAGCCCTGGTTTTTCCGGCGGCATTCTTCCCGGATAGCAGTCCAACCATGGGATTAATATTGTCGTTTGGAACCTTCGCTTTCGGTTTCATCGCGCGGCCTGTGGGCGGAATTCTATTTGGTCATTTCGGCGACAGAGTTGGCCGCAAGCGAACACTGGTTATCGCCCTAGTCCTGATGGGAGTCGCCTCGACACTCATTGGCCTGCTGCCAACTTACGCCACTATCGGCATTGCCGCACCTATCCTGCTTAGTCTACTTCGATTCGCCCAGGGACTCGCCATCGGAGGGCAATGGGGCGGCGCCATGCTGCTCGTCACCGAGAGCGCTCCCTCGAACAAGCGAGGATATTATGGCGCCTTTGCGCAAGCCGGCGCGCCGGTTGGGGTTATTCTTGCTAATCTTGCTTTCATTATTATCAGTGCAACAGTTTCTGAAGAATTCTTCATGCAATGGGGATGGCGCATTCCGTTTATTTCCAGTGTGGTTCTGATCGGCATCAGCATGTACGTGCAGTTGCACATGGAAGATACTACGGCATTTAAGGAACTGGCTGCCACGCGAGCCAGGAAGGAAGCTGAGAATCCTACTGCGGTAGTTATAAAACGCTCACCGGTGTTGGAGGCGATTATCAAGTATCCGAAGCGAATCGCGCTGGCTGCTGGCGCCTTTCTCTCGATTCAGGTGACGTTCTATATTTTGATAGGCTTCGTGCTGGCCTATGGCAGTGATCCAAACGGCGCCGCCATGAGCCGGGACAATATGTTGATTGCAGTGCTGATCGCCTCGGCGCTGCAGATTCCGAGCCAGTTCCTCGCCGCGTCCTACTCAGACCGGCACGGCCGTCGCGGCATTTTCATGCTGGGAGCAATATTCACCGGTGTCTCGGGTTTCCTCTTGTTCCCGCTTATCGATACCGGCAACTTCTGGCTAATTGTGGTTGGGATCAGCGCTGGTCTGATGTCCCTGGGGATGATGTATGGTCCCCAGGCGGCGTTTTTCACCGAATTGTTCAGCACCGAGGTGAGATACTCAGGGGCTTCTCTGGGCTACCAGGTAGGCGCGATAGTCGGTGGTGCATTTGCGCCAACTATCGCCACCATACTGTGGAAGAGCTACGACATTTTCTGGGTATCGGTGTATATCGCCATCGCCTCGGTGCTGTCCCTCATCTCCGTGGCGATGCTGACTGAAACCTTCAAAACGGATTTGAATGCCACCGACTAGCGCAGCATCGAGCTTGCCATCCGATCGAGGACGCCAAGCCTTGCGCTCAGGCCTGGAGAATCTCCGAGTTCGGGTTTTTTATTACCAGGAAATACCTGCTCCTGAAGTATTTGGGCGGGTAGAATTGTGTGTGCTCTAGCTCACAGGCACGAGGCAGGCAGACAGCGTCCCGCAATCATCCACGGCCAAGTGGCTTGAGTCCGGCAACTGGTGGGGATACGGCTCAGTTCGTCGGCGGAGCCAGCGCAGCGGTGAGGGCATCTACATAGGTTGGCAAATTGAAGTAATCACGCCAGACCTTGATCTTGCCATCTTCCATTTCAAAAATGCCGAAACAGGGCAGGTTGACGGGCTTGCCTGCGACCACGGTCTTATCCAGTCGCTCGACCATGACGATATCGCCATCCGCTAACAGGCTGATTATCTCCCAATCGGTCTGTTCCCAGGTGCGAATGAATCCAGCAATAAAATTTTGTACATTGTCACGTCCACTCACTGCCGACGAGGGCATGTTGTTGTAGGTGCCATCTTCGGTGAAATAACTGACTAACTCCACCGGGTCCAGGTTTGACCAGGCGGCGATGAATTCCCGAATAATTGTTTCATTGGCTGACATGGTATTGCTCTCGGTTTGGGCTAGTGCTTGATCACTGAGGCAAATGCACAGGGTGAGCATTGCAGCGAAACTGCTTTTTCTAAGTGTCATCTGTATCATCCCGTGGCTATGGTTTTTTGGACAAGCGCAGAAACTATTGCGGTGAAGACATGATCATAGAATGCTCCATGTCCATGGCCGAGCGGGAGCGGTTGCGCTCTGATTGCGCCAGCTCACCTATCGCGGGTCCGCCCTGGTTATAGATGCCACCGCGCAAGGCAAACAACAGGTAGTCATAGGTATCAGACAGATTGGTTTCCTTGTTAGTGAACTCCGCGACAACCTCATCGATCGCGGTGCCGCGATCCCCCAAATTCGGGTAAGCCAGGATGTCCGCTATTACCGCATCCAGGGTATTCAGATTATCGAGAATAATCGCTGCTTGCTCTGACTGACTATAAAGATTTGGAGTAATTGCCGGCGCCCTCGGAAGCTCCGAAGGCGCTGGAAACATGGTCATGCCACCGGCGGAACCAACCTTGCTCCAGTAACGTTCCTTGACGATATCGAGTCCGCCGGCGAATTCCTGGTCCAGGTGTTCGAGAATGGCGGCCTCAAGTGCGGCCAGTCGCATCCATTGATTTGACCATAGCAAACCGCTTATTTTTGGAAATCCGAATTTGAACGCAGAAGCGTGGGGGTGGCTAATCAGGTACACGCTGTTTTTAGGCGCGGTGCCCACCGAATGACGATTGTCGCTGAGGTATTCTTCAACAGCGCCGGCAACCGCCGCCTGCTTGTCCGTAATAGAGTCATTGGTATAAATTGCATACAACTGGTTCTCAAAATTCCGACCGCGTTTGAATACTTCGGCGGTGTGCCGATTCAGCGGTGCGCTGTTTTCGAACGCCGCCTCGGCGTCGCTGCCGGCGGGTTGACTGCGTAATCCTCCTATCAGCGTGACCCGGGCCTGCACCTCCAATTCTCCGAAGGGTCCGTCGGTTCCCGCCACCATGCCGCCGTGACCCATGCCGGCAGCCATAGCGTCACGCATACTCATGTTTGCCATCATCTCGAGTTGCATCTTGAACTCATCGCGCGCTTCCTGTGTGGCCGGGTCGTCGTTGATTTCGACGAGTTTTTCCATCGCCGCAGCCTTCGTAACATCGAAGGCATTGAATAATTCACTCACGGATTGTTGCGCGCCTGCGGCTGAAGTAAACAGGCTGAGAGCCAGCGTCAGCGAAGTGGTGGAGACGAGGTTTTTTGCTGGTGCAAGCCAGTTGACTGAGACGCTATTCATGGTGCATATACCCTATTTTCACGATTATCGTGAGTATAAACGGTTCCCAAGTCCCCGCCAATGGCTGCTTCCGTTATCGGAACAGGCTTGGCGCTCA
>PCCP01000002.1 GCA_002731775.1 Gammaproteobacteria bacterium | reverse complement strand
CTTGGCCATCAACTCGGGATCGGCGTTCCGACGATCGAGGTGCTCACGGCCCCGGTCGATGGCCTCCAGAGAGACCGGCAGCTCGGTCTGTGCCTCCATCGGCCGGATGAAGGCGGCTTCCTCGTCGGTCGCGACCGCGTGAAGGAAGTCGTCGAGTTCGAAGAGGTGGCTGTCGACGTCGATAATCCGTCGGTTTCCTGCGTACGTCATGCCGGTGCGTCCCTGTTTGGCTGGCGAAAGCGAATCTCACTCTACGTGCGGTGTCGGAGGGGGGACTTGAACGCCCCTAGTCGACAATTTCGAGGCCTTGAGCAAAGCCGACAGCCTCGTCCCAACTGGCGCTCTGTCCGATCTGCACTAAGTACTGCATGAGTACCTTCGACCGATTGAGGCCTAACGCCCCGACAAGTCGGTCTCCCCTCCTATAGAGGGCGACAAATCTTCGTTGGTCAATTGATCCGCTAACGACTTGGACCTCATCGGCTGTAGCGCGCCCTGCAAACTGGATCCGCGACCCATATTGGTCTGACCAAAAGTACGGAACGGATTGACTCGGATTGCCTTTCGAGCCCGCTACTAGGTTGCGCGCTGCGAGACCACCCTGCTCGGCGGCATTAGTCCAGTGCTCTACCCGCATTTCCTCCTCAAATAGGGGGTTCCACCACCGAGCAACATCTCCGGCGGCATATATTCCGGGTCCCGCTGCCAGAAACTGATCGCACACAACCCCATCGCGGATCTCCAGTCCCGAACCTTCTAGCCAACCTGTTGCGGGCTTGACACCAATACCGACAACAACGACATCCGTTTCGATAATGGATCCATCTGTGAGCCGTACCGCTTCCACATCCTTTGTTCCTTCGAACCCTTCGACGCCAACCCCACAGCGAAGTTGGGTGCCGTTATCGCCATGTAGAAGGGAACATGCCTGCCCCATCTCCTCACCTACTGCGCCGGCAAGCGGCACTTTGAGGGCCTCTACGATCACAACGTCTAACCCAGCGGCCCGCGCGCTTGAGGCGACTTCGGAACCAATAAATCCGGCTCCAACCACTACGACCTTGCTTCCTGGGCGCATGGCCTTGCGAATAGCGACGGCATCTCTCATCGTGCGGAGCGTGAATATGCCGCCAAGGCCGTCAGCTCCCTTCAAGGCTCTGGGCGTCGTGCCGGTAGCGATAATGAGACCATCGAAATGAAATCTGTCTTCATCCACAAGGATCGTCTGATCCGCTACATCTAGACCTGCTACCGCACACCCAAGGTGCAGATCTACGCCGAGGTTTTCGAAGTGAGCAAGATCTCGGAAGGTGACGTCTTCGGGTGCCCTTTCTCCAGTCATAACTTCTTTGGAGAGAGGCGGCCGGTCATACGGCAACTCAGCCTCGGCACCAAAAAGTGTAAGCCTTCCGTCGTAATCGCACTTTCGCAGCGCCTCAACAGCGCGAAGGCCAGCAAGAGACGCACCAACAACGGCTACCGATTTGAGTTTCACCGCGAGTATCCGTAGATGCCGTTCAATCGCTGGCGAACGCTATTTCCCTAAGCCAACGCCGGTATTCGACGCAGATCCGATCGGCACCCCGAATCTGGATCTCGGCTGTTAGGTCGACCGGCAGTTCCTCGGGGCGTTGCGACTGGACAATCGGACGGTCTTGCCCAATTACAAGGTCGTTGAAATCCAGCATCTCCTGATCTGTCTCTTTCCCAAAGCTGTAATCCCGTCCCATCAGCGTGAAGCTCTTACATGTCGTCGGGCCTGTGGGGCACACCGAGAAGAAGAGCAAGTAGCGCTGCTCAAGTACCTGGATCCACTGATCGAGCAAAACCGTGAACGGCATGAACAGCCGATAGTCGATGCTTACGTCCACTTCAGAAGTGTCGCTGTTTATCGGAAGGGATTTGTTCTTTCCCGACGTTGCGGGCTCGGACATCCGGGGGTTCCCGAACCGCAACTCACCACCCTCACGCCAAACGTCATGGTCTGGAACCTCGGGGTGAGCGCTGTCACCCAGCACACCGTCATGCACCCAAGCAAAATGGGCCATATCGACGTAATTTTCGACACGGCGCTGCGCCGAACATTCCCATTCATACTCGTCAACTTGAATGAAGCGATAGGAAGGATCCTCGAAATAGGGGAACTCGGGAACCGGGTACTCAGGGGCGTCAGCCAGGCAAACCCAGATCAAGCCGGCTTGCTCGGCTGCCCGGTACTGCTTGAGTTGTGCCTTTGGTGGGATCTCTATTCCGAAACGAGCCGGGATTTCGGTACACCGGCCATCGGCTCCATATTTCCACCCGTGGTACGCACACCGAAGGCAATCATCTTCCACCCAGCCAAGAGAGAGTGCCGTTCCGCGATGGGGGCACAGGTCCCGAAAGACCTGGACCTCTCCCTCCAAGCGAGCTAGCACTATCCGCTCCTCTAGAAGGACCGCTCCGACAGGTCTGTCTGCTGGGAGTTCGGAGGAATACATCACCGGGTGCCAGAACCGGTCCAACGCGGAATACAAGTTCTGGTCGCTCAGTACGTTGGTTTCCAGATCCTCGTCAGGATGCTTTAGATCCTTCATCGGGTCCAGCCTATTCAGTCAGTTTCAGGAGACAGGAAATCCACCAAGGCTCTCGCTAACGCTTCAGGGTTGTCAGTCGGGATGAGATGCAGTGACGCCGGTATGTCAACGACGGTGGCACTTTTCATCTGGTCAGCCAAGTCATGGGCCTCCTCGAGCGACCAGATATAGCTCTTTTCGCCATGAGCGATCAGGGTTGGTGCGTCGAGTGACCTGGCTTCGGACCAGCGGTCGTCTGATCGGAAAGGCCAGACCTTTAGAAAATATGGATCGTGCTTCCTCGCAAATCTTCCGCCCTCTATTGGTCTGGTCGAAACCGCTGCAAGCATTTCAATCAGGTCATCAGTGGCAAACGGCGAGGCTCCACGCTCAGCCTCGATAACTGCCTCTGGGGTGTCAAACTCGCCTGAGAAGTCAGGAATATCTGTTTCGGACCCCTCCTGAGAAGGGGGCATATCGACCATAGCTAACCGCCGAACCCGGTTCGGATTCTGGTGAGCAAACGTGAGTGCCACTAATGCGCCCCACGAAAGCCCGATCAGGTCTACCTCTCCGTCTGTTAGAGAATTGACTAACTCTCCGAGGTCTTCGACATGGTCATCTGTCGTATAAGCCTTGGCCGCGGACCATTGGCTGTCGCCGTAGCCACGGAAGTCGAGGGCAATCACCCTTCCGTAATCGGTCAGGTGGGGAGCTACGTCGCGCCACACCCACGCATGGCCTGTCACACCATGTGTGCAGATGATCGGCCGTCCGGTACCGCCATAGTCGAGGTAGTGCAATCGCAGTCCGTTTGCCTTGATCCAGCCATGCTGAACAGTGACCATCTTGCCCCCTAAGTCCGGTGAATTATGAAGTGTGACCTATTTCCTCAAGTGAGATTGCTTCAACCGGACAAGACTCAGCAGCCGCTCTGACTGCTTTAGATATGCCTTCCGGTGGCTCGTCGGTCAGCAACACAAGGCTGCCATCTGGCTGTACCTCGAAGACCTCCGGAGCGAACGACTCACACATCCCAGTACCTGCGCACTTGACATGGTCGACAATCACTCTCATTCACAAAACCCCCGTCCAGAGCCGCTCCACCCCGAGTAACGAACCTAAGGCACCGCCGACCGTCTTAACACCTCTCATAGGCGACAGTGGTGTCGGTAGGACTGAGAGGGAGTTCTCCAACTGGCTGTAGTCAACAAAGCCCTCCGCACCGAACCGACCAACACTCGATGAACTCACATCCACCGGGCACCAGTTTGCACAATGGCGACCCCTCCTAGTAACCCTTTAGAAGCCGGTTCCGACCAGTGGCATCCATCCGGAGCACAGGACATTTAATGAAACCGCCTCAATTCAAATATTCCCGTCCCGAGACCATCGACGCGGTCCTATCACAGTTGAGCGAACACGGGGACGAGGCCCAGATCCTTGCAGGTGGCCAAAGCCTCGTGCCGCTTCTCAACTTCCGTCTCTCTCACCCCTCGGTCATCGTCGATATCGCCCTTGTACCGGAAGTCAAGAATCTGAGTTCCGAAAATGGGTCACTCTGCATCGGCGCGGGTGTGTCTCAGAGGAAAGCAGAGTGCTCGGCCTTGGTCTCAAACGAATGCACAATGCTCAGCAGGGCCCTACCCCACGTTGGGCATCTGCAAACAAGGGTAAGAGGCACCTTCGGAGGGAGCATTGCCCATGCGGATCCGAATGCGGAGCTGCCGGCAGTCGCTCTTGCACTCGATGCGACGATGCACCTCGCATCTGCGACCGGAAAGAGATCGGTTCCAGCAAACGATTTCTTCCTTGGCCCCTACACCACGGCTCTTTCACCGGATGAGCTACTGACTGAGGTCGAATTACCAATACTCGACAACGCCAGAACGGCTTTCTTGGAACTGTCCCCGACAAGCGGTGACTTCGCAGTTGCCGGTGTGTGTGGTTTCGTTACGCTCGACAGTTCGGCCACTGTGAGAACAGCCGGTTTCAGTGCCTTTGCCGTAGCGCCTGTCCCTCTGCGGCTTACGGGGGTGGAAACAGCTCTCCACGGTCAGCGGTTAACCGCGGATGTGCTCGACGAAGTGGCTGCCGTCGCCAGGGGCGAAGTCCGAATCGGCTCAGACGACATGCACGCTGACGACATGCACGCTGATGGCCGTTACCGGGCCGAGATGACAGGCGAACTCGTTCACCGTGCACTGACGGAGATGGCACAGTGAGGTCGGTCCCGGAACCAGTCGTCGAACTCAACGTTACCTTCGTCGTCAACGGCGAAGAGGTGCAGTGCAACACCGATGTTCGCGTACTTCTCGCCGATCTCCTCCGGCATGAGTTGGGCCTTACGGGCACCCATCTTGGTTGTGAGCACGGAGTGTGTGGTGCGTGCACCGTAGTTATGGACGGGTCTCCCATCCGTTCGTGCATCACTCTCGCAGTCCAGGCAGATGGCTCAGACATTGTCACGGTGGAGGGCATCAACCAGAGGACGGGGCTGAACCCGATGCAGCAGGCATTCAAAGATTGCCACGGCCTTCAGTGTGGNTTCTGCACCCCCGGTTTTCTAATGACTCTGGAGACAGCGAANCCGGAGGACTACCCGGATGAGAAAAGCCTCAGGGAACTGCTCGCAGGCAACCTCTGTCGTTGTACGGGCTACCAGGGAATCGTTGACGCCGTTAACGCCGCGTGGGGTCGCAACGAATGACTTCACGACCATCGTTTTTAGGCGCTGCGGTAAGCCGGATCGAAGACGACCGCTTACTTACAGGACGTGGGTGCTACGTCGCCGACATCGCCCTGCCAGGCATGCTCGACGCCGCTTTCGTCCGCAGCCCAATCGCACACGGTCGCATCGCAAGCATCGACACGAGTACGGCAGAGAAGATGGAAGGTGTACTTGCAGCCCGAACAGCCGAGGACATGACCGACGTTCGCCCTTTCCCGGATTTCTACGAGGCTGCGCGACCGATCGAACTTTTCGCCTTGGCGCGGCACAAGGTTAGGCATGTCGGTGCTCCTGTAGCGGTTGTCGTGGCAAACAGCCGCTACCGCGCTGAGGACGCTGCCGAAACAATCTCGGTAGAGTTCGACCCCCTTCCCGCCGTCACCTCGGTACAACAGGCTCTTGAGCCCGCAGCGCCGAAACTCTTTGACAAGTGGTCTGACAACAAACTCATAAGTGTGTCGACTTCAGAAGCAGAAGTCGACACCGAGTTCAACCGCTGCCGAACGATTTCTGGTCATTACAAGATTCAACGCCACTCCGGTGTTCCGATGGAAACACGCGGAGTCGTGGCGGAATACCGGGACGGTCGGCTCACTGTGTGGACATCAACTCAGTTTCCACATATCGCGAGGACGATGCTCTCGTACACGCTCCCAATCGACGAGGCGGACATTCGGGTGGTGGTTCCAGATGTTGGTGGTGGATTCGGAGTCAAAGCGGAGTTCTATCGGGAAGAGGTGGTGGTTCCGTGGTTGGCCATGAATCTTGGTTGTCCAGTCCGTTGGATCGAGGATCGACACGAACACCTCATCTCGGCATGCCATGCACGAGATGTCGTGATCGATATCGAAGCAGCAGTACAGGAAGACGGCCGTTTCATGGCACTTCGAGGAACGGTGGTGCAGGACCTCGGATCGGGCGAGATGTTTCCAGGTGGCTTTCCACCCTCGTTCTGCACCGTCGCCCACCTCACAGGTCCTTATCGGATTCCTCACCAAGCCGTTGGAGTCGAAGGAGTGGTGACAAATAAGACTCCCTCAGGGGCTTACCGCGGATTCGGTATTGGCGAAGCCGCCTTTGCCACCGAGAGACTGATGGACAAGGCTGCCGCTGAGCTCGGCCTTGATCGGAACGAGATTCGCCGTCGTAACCTCCTCGAAGAAAGCGACCTCCCCTACACCACTCCTAGCGGTTCGGTGATCGACTCTGGTAGCCATCGGGAGGCATTCGAGCACATCGTCAATACGACCTCGGAACGACTCGCCTACTGGAAAAAACTCCTCGGTTCGGACCCACAACTTCGGGTTGGTAGCGGCATCGCTAACTACGTCGAGGGGGTCACACCATCGTATTTTCCGACGACCGGACACTGGAGTGCACACGATGCCTGTTCCATCACAGTGGCTCCCAACGGAACCATCACCATCGCTGTTGGGGTCTCGACCTCTGGACAAGGCCTGGAATCGATGCTGACGGCGATTGCGGCTGAAGAGTTGGGCGCCCGGCCGGAGCAGATCCGCATCATGATGGGAGACACTGACCGAACCCCCTACGGTCTAGGTAGTTGGGGTAGTCGAAGTACGAACGTCGCGTCAGGCGCACTTCACAAAGCCGCTACACAAGTGGTCGACAAGGCGAAGCTCATCGCGGCTCACCTCCTGGAGGCTTCACCCGCGGACGTGGAAGTCGACAACGGTGAGTTCGCAGTCCGGGGTAGCCCCGGTTCGACGGTGAGTTGGCACCAGGTGGCTACCACCGCCTACATACGATCCGTTGACATGCCTCCGGGAATTGACCCTGGTCTAGATGCAGTAGCGAGCTACGACCCGCCGGGAATCGCACACGAACCCGACGAGCACGGCCGCTTCAATGGCTCGGCGACCTATACCAATGCAAGCCACGCTGCGATAGTCACTGTGGATGTTGGCACCGGCAAGGTAGAAGTCGTCGAGTATCTCGTCGCTCACGATTGCGGAACGGTAATCAATCCTCTGATCGTCAAAGGACAGATCGAGGGTGGTGTGGCTCAGGGGATCGGCGGAGCGCTGTATGAATCATTCCACTATGACGAGCTCGGCAATCCGCTTGCTGCGTCTTTCTTGGACTATCACATCCCAACCGCTGTCGAGATCCCTCGAATGCGGATAGAACACTTTGAATCCCCGGCTCCCGAAATGCCGTGGGGGGCCAAGGGGGCGGGAGAAGCCGGAATCATCGGACCGGCTCCAGCAATCGCCGCCGCAGTTGAAAATGCCCTAGTCGCGATGGACATTCCAGAGATCTCACAGACGCCGATCTCAGCACCACTCATATCCGGCATGATAAGGAACGTCGGGACGGAACTCGGATAGGAGGGTTCATTGACACCAATCGGAGACTTCATCAAGTTGATTCCCAAGGTCGAACTCCACGTTCACCTAGAAGGCACGCTGGAACCTGAGTTGAAGTTCTTGCTTGCGGAGCGCAACAACCTCGAGTTGCCCTATGCCAGCGTCGAAGAGATGCGAGCCGCTTACGACTTCGATGATCTGTCCTCTTTTCTGATCCAGTACTACGAGGGCATGAGCGTCCTGGTGACCGAGGAAGACTTTTACGACCTTGCGATGGCCTACTTCGAGCGGGTCGCGGCCCAGAACGTCATATATGTCGAGATGTTCTTCGATCCACAGGCCCATACGGTTCGCGGCATTGAACTCAGGACCGTTATGAGTGGTATACGCAGGGCGCAACAAGATTCCGAGAAGAGTTTCGGGATCCGGTCGCAATTGATCATGTGCTTTCTTCGAGACATGTCTGTGGAGTCCGCAGCGGAGACTCTCGAACAGGCCAGAGAATTCCGGGACTGTATTCTCGGAGTCGGCCTCGACTCTGATGAGAACAGCAATCCTCCGATCAAGTTCCAGCAGATCTTCGCAGACGCCAGATCTCAGGGCTACCGGTTGACCATGCATTGTGATGTCGATCAAGAAAACTCGGTCACACACATCTGGCAGTGTCTCAACGACATCGGTGTTGATCGAATCGACCACGGCGTCAACTCACTCGAAGACGACAAGCTGGTCGAGGAGATCCGAAGACGTGAGTTGGGTCTGACGGTTTGTCCCATCTCCAACGCCCACGTGTCGGATGGCACAAAGGCTTCGGCGATCAAGGCCATGCTAGAAAAAGAGTTACTCGTAACGGTCAACTCCGACGACCCGGCGTACTTCCCGGGATATATGACCGAGAACCTGACGAGAGTGCAGGAGGAGGTCGGCCTGACCAAGAACGAGATCTCGCAACTCGTCCAAAATTCAGTCAAAGCAAGTTGGTTAAACGGTGACGAGCGAGCCAAGTACCTACAACAAATCAAGGCCTTCACGGACGCCAATTAGCATGTCGGTTCAACCATCGA
>PCCP01000038.1 GCA_002731775.1 Gammaproteobacteria bacterium | reverse complement strand
GCTTAGTGTCTCGCCGTCGACGTCAACACTGGTGCCAGGATCACAAGCCGATAAAGCCAACAAGGCGGCAATGATAAAAATACATTTCATACGCTACTCGGGAATGTCGTGTTGCAGTGACTTAACGAGCGAATAAGACATGAATACGCCGACAACAAGAATGGGTGTGGACGTAATCAGCAACATGACTTTGATTGTCTCGAGACCACCGACGAACAGCAAAGTAATCGGCAAGACGGCAAGTGCAAACGCCCAGAACACACGATGCCAACGCGCCGGATCTTCGCCGGCCGATAAATGCAGTGTCGCACTTGATGCCAGCGTGTAAGAGGCCGAGTCGTAGGTGGTCGCGGCAAATATAATCGACATCAAGGTGAACACGGCAATCACCGCAGGGGCCAGTGGTGCCGATTCCAGAGTCGCAACGATCGCCGCAGGCGCGCCGACTGTGTTCATGACGCCGAGCACGTCCACGTGTTCGTTCAACTGCTGAAACATGCTGAAGTTGCCAATAATCATGTAGAACACCCAGCAACCGAGTGATCCGTAAATAAGCATGCCCTTGATGACCTGTTTGATCGTGCGGCCGCGCGAAATGCGGGTGATGAACAGTCCAACATACGGTGCGAACGCGACCCACCAGGCCCAGTAAAATATTGTCCAGTCCTCAACGAAACCCGACCTGGTAAATGGGTCAGTCCAGAAATTCATGCGTACGAAGTTCTGTGTCATGAGCCCAAGACCGTTCAAGCTGGTCTTGACGAGAAACAATGTCGGGCCGGCGAACAAAATAAACAGCAGTAAGCCGAGGGCTAGAAACAGATTTATGTCGCTAAGTCGTTTGATGCCCTTTTGCAGGCCCAGCCAGACGCTGAATACGAACAAACTGACGCAAACCGCCATGACCCACACTTCGAGTTCGTAAGTGTGTTCGACGCCAAATAACCACGTCAGGCATTCGGCGATCATTGGCGTGGAAAATCCGAGACCGGTTCCAGCGCCGGCGATCAATGCGACCATAAACAGAAAGTCGATCATCCGGGCAACGGGCCCGTGTTCTTTGCCCTTTAGAAACCAATTGCAACTTACGCTAAAGCGTAAGATATCAAGTTTGCGGTTGTAATACGGGTAGGCAATAGCGATAGCTGGCAGACAGTAAAAAGCCCAGGCAGTAACGCCCCAGTGGAACAAGCCGTAGGTTGACGCCCACTCTGCGGCCTCCGTGCTACGTGCTTCGACACCGAATGGCGGTGCTTCAAAGTAATAAGTCCATTCGATGACACACCAGTACATGAGACCGGCCCCGATGCCGGCGCAAAAAAGCATGGCGATCCAGCTCATCTGACCGAATTCAACTTCGTCCTCGCCGAGGCGAACATCACCAAAGCGACTGAAGGCCAGCCACAAGAGAAATCCGACGGTGGCTACGGCGGCCAGCAAATAGAGAATGCCGAACTGGTCCGAAATGAAGTCGTACACTCGCTGCAAGTAGGGAGCAGCACTGTCGCCCAGATAAAAAAGCGGAATACAGACGATCAGTATCATCGCAACGGTCGCGATAAAGCTTGGCCAATCGATCTTGCTTTGTTCCATCTGCGCCTCTTTTTGTTGTTATTCGATGTTGAGGATGACTGCGCCCCGAATTGTACCGTTTTCTATGAGTTCATTTGCAGCGGCAATATCCTGCAGGGGAAACGTCGCGGCGATGCGGTGTTGCAGGGCATCATTCGCTAGCGCAGTGCTTATGTCGGTTATCGCTTGTTGCTTCGCCGTTTCGGGCATTGCGTAGACAATAATAAAGCGAATATTCATATCCAGGTACATCAACTGGAAGAACGGCAGCGTTGGTTCGGGAACGGCAACAGAGCCATATGTCGCGATAGTGCCTGATGTCTTTACGACGGCGATCCAGGTCGCGAGGTTTGCCCCGAACTCCAGATCGATTGCACGATCTACGGGTGCGCCTGCGTTGGCTGCGAGTATGTCATCGGCGAAAGAGTCACTGCGGTGGTTCACAACGTGCGCTGCACCGACAGCTTTGCATGCAGCTGCATCTTCCTCGTTACTGGCCGTCGCAATGACGGTGGCGCCCGCCTGACTTGCCCATTGCACGGCGTAGTAACCTACGCGACCTGCCGCACCCGTGATGACGATCGTTTGTCCGTTTACATCACCGTCCGCGAACACGCAGCGGTGTGCCGTCATTGCGGGAATACCGAGGCATGCCCCTACGTCGAAATCGGCATTATCTGGCAAGGGTGCCGCGCGCGAACTGTCTAGAGCGACATACTCCGCAGCGGTTCCAAAACGGCGTGCAAATTGCGCTTGATACACCCACACGCGTTCACCAACACGGGAGGCGTCCACACCTTCGCCAACAGTCTCGATAATTCCGGCGCCATCGCTGTCAGGAATGACTAAGCCGCCGTCGAGCAAATTCGGAAAGGAGCCGGCGCGTTTCTTCACGTCTGATGGGTTAACGCCGCTGGCGTGCAGTCGAATCAGAACCTCACCGGGTCCAGCTACCGGCGCCTCTAGTTCGCCAATGACCAGCGCATCGGCAGCGTCACCAAACTTCTCAAACCAGGCGGCGCGCATCAATCGAGCCAGTTCGCGAGTGTTTCGGTGTGGCCATCAACCGACATGGCCTGTCCTGAAACTTTCCCCGCTTTTTCGGAAGCAAGAAACAAAACGGTATCCGCGATTTCCTCGGGCGATACGAAAGTACGCATCGAGCTTTGGCGCTGATACACATCGCGAATTTCCTGCGGACTCACGCCACGCTCTTCGGCATCTCTTTCAATAACGCCATCGATACGTGGACCGCTAACACAACCCGGGCACACGGCATTGACGCGAATGTTATGCGGACCCAGCTCCATCGCCCAGGTTTTGGTCAGTCCGATCAAGCCCCATTTACTGGCAGCATACGGTGAACGCATCGGCGTGCCGAAGAGCCCAGCAGACGATGACATATTGATAATACTGCCGCCACCGGCCTGTTTGAGTAGCGGCACGGCGCGGTTGGTCATGTAAAACGCACCGCTCAGGTTTACGGCGAGGCATTGGTCCCAGGCGTCCGTCGCAACATCCTCTACGGCTGCTGAAGGGCCAGAAATGCCAGCATTGTTGATTAGTATGTTGAGTTGGTCGTGCTTTTCATCAAAATCGGCGAAGACCTTGTCAACGTCGCCAGTCTTGGAAACGTCAGCAAGAGTCGCCGTGGCATTCGGATTCGCCTCGAGAAATTCGGCGATCGCGCCTGCCGACGCATCACAGATATGTACCTGCGCGCCTTCAGCGATGAATGCCTCGGCGATATTACGGCCGATGCCTGAAGCGGCACCGGAAATAAGAATGGTTTTCTTAGTCATTATTGCCCTTGTAAGCCTTGACGACGATACACGATGCGACCATCGAAAATGGTGAAGTCGACTCGTGCCTCGCTGATTTCGTCAGCGTCAATCTCAAACAAATTGCGGTCGTAAATGGCAATGTCCGCGCGCTTACCCGTTTCGATTGAGCCGGCAACATCTTCGGCGTGAATCTGCCAGGCGCCATTGATGGTGTAAGCGTCGATCATCGTCGCGAGGTCAACATGCTCGTTGCCGAGAATGTCGTACTCGGAATCCCGGGTCGGGCCGCGCGGATCGTCACGCGTAATCGCAGTTTCTATCGACTGTAGTGGATCAAGGTCGCCGTAGTTCCAGTCACTGCCACCGAGGATGACGCCACCAGCGGCCTGAATGGAACGAATGGGGTACATATTGCTGACCCGTTCAAGGCCCAGAGATGGAATCTCAAGATTCTGCGTCCACTTGTCGTTGTACGCCCAAATCATGGTGACGCTGGCACCGGTGTTTAGTTCGGCAAACCTTGGTCTGTCATTCGGATGAACCAGGCCAAGATGGGAAATCGTATGTCGCAAATTTTCATACGCCTCATCGCCGTTTTCCCTGGCGTATTCAATCGCGTCCAGCGCTTCGCGCACTGCGCGGTCGCCTATCGCATGGAAATGAATCAGCATACCCCTGTTGTAGTAGTGCATTACACGCGCATTCAATTGATCAGGTGTCATGAACTGCGGGCCGGCGTGATCGACCGAGTGATACGGCTCAAGTGTCGCTCCGGTTTCGCCTTCGAACACACCATCAACCATGATCTTGATGCTGTTGTAACTGATATTGTCCGACTCATAATTGACGCGATCGCGCAGCACTCGTTCAAAATCTTCCCCTGTGTGCTTTTCGAAGACGCCTTCGTCAATGATTCCACCGAATACGCGTAACGAGAGTTCGCCCGCATCATCGAGCGCTTTGTAGACTTGCATTTCATGTTCGCCAATCCAGACATCGTAGGCCGACGTAATGCCGTGTGAATTCATCAACTTGACGGCGCTTTGCATCGCCCAAACACTGGTCGCGTGATCGCGTTTTGGGCGTTGCTTATCGGCAAGGTCTCGTGAAGATTCACGCAACGTGCCATTCGGCTCGCGACTTCCCTCACGACGCTCAATGATCCCGTCTTCCGGCTCCAGAGATTCCGCGTTAATACCAATCAGTTCAAGTACCTTGTCATTGACGAGGGCCGCATGGCCGTCCTCAGCATCGACGAAGATGTATTTATCCTCGGCAATGCCATCGAGAATCGACTTATCGGGACCAATCAGCCCGAATACGCCCAGGTCCAGCCCCACTGCATTGAACCATGCACCTTTCTGAGATCCCTCGCAGGCCTGCAGCGCACCGACAATCTCGTCAACGCTTTGCAGCGCCCAAAGATTGCAGTACACCTGTTCATAACCACCTTCCAGCGGATGCACGTGCGAGTCATGGATGCCCGGCATCGCCATGCGGCCCTCAAGATCGACAACCTCAGTGTCGTTGCCAACATAGGCGCCGATCTCCTCGTTGGTACCTACTGCAACGATGACGCCGTCGTCTATCGCAGCGGCTTGTGCCCAACTGCGCTGACNATCAACGGTATAAATNCCGCCTTTGAGCATGACGAGGTCTGCGGGATCCTGTTGCGGCNGTTTCGCACAGGCCGCGAGAACCGTTGAGGTAATCAGTAGTATGGAAATGGATAAGCGCATTTGCGTATTGTTGCCCATCATGAGCTCCGAGAAAACAGATGTTTGCGATTACGTAATCAGCATCTGCCCAAAATAAGTAAAAACCTACACCGGGAGACCTAAAACGTCCTCTACGAGCACAGTCTGTGGGCAACCCGATCATCGCCAGTATTATTACGATTATCCTGTTCAGTGTTGGCTGGGCGATGTTGTCGATACTGGTCGGCAGTATTTACCCCCCGATGACCTTGTTGCTGGAAATCCTTGCCCGCTTGTGACTGCTGTACCGACTCCTCTACCGGTTTTCCCGGCACGACAGGCGCTCTTAACTTGCTCCGCGAGTATAATACATCGTGAAATCTTGACTCCCTACCAGCAACTCTCTGATACTCCTTACGCCTAAAACAATAACCCTTAAGGAGGTTTTCAATGCGAAACCTAATATTTGTGGCATCTTTATTGATGCTATTCCCTATTCAAACTGCGTTTGCCGAAGGGCATCCTACGATCACCGTTCCATCTGAATTTTTTTCTATAAAGGGAGAGATGACGAATTTGGAACTGACCGATGATGGAGGCGTGATCACAGCCTCTGGTATTGCCGGCAAATACGGGAAAGTATTTGTTACATACAACATGCGCACGAATCCTAACTCTAAAACACAAGGATCTTTCACTGGCCGCGGAATGGGCATAGACGACTCTGGTAATAGAGAATTCGCTACAAGGGCTGGAGTTTGGAGTCGTGAAGGTACGACCTTAACGTTCCACGCTCTCGATGATCTGACTGATGGTTCTCAATATTTGTGCAAGTCAGTTCTAAACCTCTCCAGCGGAGAATGGAAAATGACTTTCTATCCGATGTAGTTTGTGACCTTAAAAGTGGCTTAGGTTTCCCAGGCCGCTTGATCAGGTCAATGGCCAGTCAGCCATTGACCATTCTCTGCCTACAGACGGTAGGGTTAATCACTGACCAGGTTTTCTGGTCGGGCAGGGAGACTTTTAGCCGTAATCAAAGGATATCTCAGGCATAGATGATGTGAAATTGTATGCATTCTCGGAAAATGCTGACAGCATTTCTGTCATCATTGCGGTTCGAGACTGCTGGTGGATTTCCAGCCTGATGCTGACATGTTTTACATTGCGCTTGGATCCGTCGATGGCGAGATAGATTGTCCGGCGGGTTTTCATCAGTGCGTGGCGTCAAAAAACCCCTGGTTCGATACCCATGATGAACTGCCTCAGCATGACGAATGGCCTGAGGAAAGTGTATCGTTCTTAAGCAACAGGGTTTACGCAGGAATCGCTGTTTTTGCAGGAAGTGTTAAAATAGCTCAATTGTACGGCAGCGGCTGAATTACCAGATGAAGTTCATTGCTACAGATATTGAAGATTCTCCGAACCGGCTTGAAGCTAATGTTGCGTCACAAAAATCCCGGCCCGGTTTCGCCATCGATAACTACTTCTATCGTTCCCACGTCACCTACGCGAGGGAACTGGATCGTATCTTTTACAAAAGCTGGCTCTATGCAGGCCACATCAGCCAGGTTCCCAACGAAGGTGATTTCTTTCTTTACGAAATTGGTGAAGACTCGATTATTGTGAGTCGCAGCGTCGGTGGAGAAATCTATGCATCCATGAATATTTGCCGACATCGTGGTGCCCGGGTTTGCGATGAGTTAAAAGGCAATCGCAAGACCTTTGTCTGCCCATACCACGGATGGGTTTACGGCCTGGATGGGTCACTGCGGGCCGCAAGGGACATGGAAGCGAAAGCTGACTTCTCCATTGGGGACTACGGGCTAAAATCTGTCAATTTGATCGAGTACGAGGGGCTGCTATTTATTAATTTTGACCCGGAAGCCCCAGACTTCATCCCAGCACTTGATCGTATCAAAGTCACCCTTGAACCCTATGATCTTGCCAACTCAAAAGTCGTGCATAGCCAGGTTTACCGAGTAGATGCCAACTGGAAATTGACACTGGAAAATTACCTGGAGTGCTATCACTGTGCTACCTCCCATCGCGCATATGCAAAGTTGCACACCTTGCAGGCGCTGGATGAGAAAGCCAGTAAAGTGAACCAGGCCATGTTGGACAGATCTGAAGCGCAAACAGGTATCAAGGATATCTCGTTTGAACTATACGAAGCCTATGCCTCTGAAAAAGCTTTCGGCACTGGTTGTACGACAACCCGATATGCGTTGTACGATGGTTTCCTCACCGGCAGTGAAGGCGGCCAGCCTGTAGCACCGCTAATGGGGAAATTCAGGGACTACGATGGTGGCTGTGGCGATTTTCAGTTTGGCATTATGACCTTCATGCTCAACTACCCAGATCACTGTGTTCTGTATCGATTCACACCCCGGGGTTTAACCGCGACCGATATGGAGATCGTCTGGTTCGTTCGAGGTGATGCCGAAGAAGGTGTCGACTATGACAAGGACAAAGTCACCTGGTTATGGCACAACACCACACTGGAAGATGAATACATCATCAGGCGGAATAGTGAAGGCTTGAACTCACGCTTCTTTGAGCCAGGGCCCTACCACCCGGAGTTCGAGTTTTTATGCCTTGAATTCGTCGTCTGGTATCTGGACACAATGGGTGACTGATCGGCATATTCCTAGCTTGCCTCAGCCAGCTCCATATCCGGCTCACGCCGGTTCATGTACAGCGACACCCCGATATAGATGACCAGCGCAACGAGCGCCATACTACCGCTTACAACGAACATCATTGGATAACCCAGCCCGGCGCCGACAATCGATGCGGCGATGTTGGGCCCGACGAACTGTCCGAACCCCTGGACGCTGGGCAGCAATGCAACCAGCGATCCACTTCGGTCCATATGCGCGACCATCGCTGATTGATAGACATCTACAAAGGTCCATAGCGTCATAAATCCAAACAGGCTCACTGCAAGATTGATATCGTTTATTCCCAGAGCAAGCATGGCAACGATGACTGCCATGGTGATCAGTGACCAGAATAATGGTTTGAAGAGCCCAAAGCGTGTACAAATGTAAGCGATCACACAACCGGCTATCCCCAGGAACGAAGACCAGGTCAGAACGGATCCCGACCATTCCTGGGACACACCATCTGCAAGGGCGGCCAGTTCAATATAGGTAAAATACCCGCCGATATTGATATAGGTAAAGCAGACGGCGATCAGGCAAAGCAAAGGCATAACTTTCGGTACTCTCCAGTTCCCGTGAATAGTCTGGTGTTTGGCCTGCTCAGCCAGTTGTTCCTTATTCAGCGGCCTTGCTGGAATCCCAAAAACGAGGACGGCACAAAGACCGCTTAATGCCATAAAAAACAAGTAAATCTCGTTCATGGTTAACTGCGGCAAATAATTCAACTCCAACGCCGTGGAGAAAGCGAACCCTATAAGCTCCAGGTTGTATGCAGTCGTTGGATTTGTTGTGCCGCCCAACGTCACCACGGCGACAGCGGTGAAAATACCACTGCCTGTTCCCGCCAGGACACGCAGGGCCAGCACCACATCATAATCGGTAAAAAACATACACAACGCGTTGGCAACTAGAGACAACCCCACACCAATAAAGACCAGGTATCGACGATTCATTCGAGCAACCAACATCGCAGCGATGACAGCGCCAAGTGACAAGCCACCCAGATCAGCACCCCAAATGCGCCCGACCTGCTCCTCGGTGAATCCTACTTTTTGCACCAGGGCGGTACTGAGTACCGGCACACTCACCATCACGGTATATCCAACCAGTGCCATAAATATAGCGACACTAATTGATCGCCAGTCATCGAACGGATTGGCAAAGTCCTTGATTGCAGCTGTGTTGGTCATGTTGGATCCTCTTCAGAGTATTCTTATTATGTTGTGCTAATCAATGCCCGGGAAACGATTTCTTTAGCTAATCACGATGTAAGCTGAGTCTATGGCACGGGCGCATACTATAGCCGCAATAATCTACCGGCGGCGTTCCGCATTGCCGACACATTTATCGCACTTCTCAATTTCTATTGAAAAGATGCGCTTTAACCGTTGCGCCCCCAAATGGACAGCGAGCCATCGAATAAGCCTTATCCTTGTCAGCTTGGCCTACC
The DNA here is from genome assembly GCA_002731775.1 of Gammaproteobacteria bacterium. Taxonomy (GTDB): domain Bacteria; phylum Pseudomonadota; class Gammaproteobacteria; order Pseudomonadales; family Pseudohongiellaceae; genus UBA9145. Next base: position 2,360 of record PCCP01000038.1, on the reverse strand, counting down.
GCGAACAGCTGACCATTTCGTCTATTACAACTGAGACATTATCGTGAGTGGCGATATGATCTTTTTCTGATTTCGTAGTAATGTAGAGGCTTCGTTTATAGTCTACTGTTGAAAATGATGTACAACTCTCGAGTTTTTTTTAGTCGGTTGCGCCTCCGGTACTGATAAGGCAGTGCCGCATACAGGAAGCACTAGCCAGCGTAGATGTTACTAAACATGAAACTAAGCAGGGACTATAGTTACAAAATAAAAATGTGAACAAGCGCGCAGGGAACATGGCTGCGCATTGCAGGGGGGTATGTCCAATACAGCGAAATAACGTCGTGCTGCCAGGTCATGATCTGATCTTCTGTGATACCAGCCCAATTGAGTTTCAACCGCTCAGGCTTTTCAAATTAGATCGCCCAACCATAACGGGGTCGGTGCAATTCCTTTCCGCACCCGTTATAACCGTCATCAATAGCCAGTGAGACCACCATGCCGAAGTACCTTCGTAGTGCGATGTTTTCTACATTCCTGTTAGTCCTAACCTTTTCGGTTCCACAGTTCGTAGCGGCATCTGGAATAGACGATAGACCAAATATCGTCCTGGTTCTGATGGACAATTTCGGTTATGGAGAAATTGGTGTGTACGGTGGTGGTGTCACGCGTGGTGCGCCTACACCCCGCATCGACTCTATTGCCGCCGAAGGATTTCAACTGACTAATTACAACGTCGAGGCAGAATGCACACCATCCCGTGCTGCCTTGATGACTGGTCGCTATGGGGCTCGCACGCGACTACGCCCAGAGGGTCCGCCAAGAAGTTTGTGGTACGGCATCAGTAAGTGGGAGATTACACTAGCCGAGATGCTCTCGGATTCCGGTTATACGACGGGCATGTTCGGAAAGTGGCATTTAGGAGATACCGAGGGCCGTTATCCTACAGACCAGGGATTCGATGAGTGGTATGGAATTCCCAATTCATCGGATCGAGCCTTCTGGCCTGATAGCGACAGCTTCCAGAAGGACGCTGGTGTCGAGTTCACTTACATCACGACATCCAGGCGCGGCGAGACGCCCAAAAAACATGAAGTGTATGACCGCGCTAAACGCACTACTATCGACCGGGAAATCACCGATCACGCCATCGACTTCATTAAGCGCACGGCCAAAACCAAGAAACCTTTTTTCGCCTATCTCCCCTATACACAAACACACGAACCGGTCGACGCCCATCCCGACTTTAAGGGCAAAACTGGAAACGGTAGTTTTGCTGACGTACTAGCGCAAACCGATGTCTATGTGGGCGAACTCCTGGATACGATTGATGAGTTGGGGATCAAAGACAACACCATTTTTATCTTTACGTCCGACAATGGGCGCGAAGGCATTAGAAGGTCATTTGGATCCACCGGAATCTGGCGAGGAACGATGTTTTCTCCCTATGAAGGATCCTTGCGCGTACCTTTTCTGATCCGCTGGCCCGGGAAAATCCCTATCAGGCAGGTGTCAAACGACATGGTGCACACCATAGATTTGTTTCCCACACTGGCAAATTTTATTGGCGGTGATATCCCACAAGATCGCACACTAGATGGTGTTGATCAATCTGATTTCCTGATGGGTACGGCGAAGGAATCAGCGCGGGAGTCAATGGTCATTTACCTCACCAGCGAGCTATTCGGTGCGAAATGGCGCAATTGGAAAATTCTTCTCAAAGAACTCGATGACGACTATGCGATCAAGAAAATAGCCTACCCATCAGTCTACAATCTGATCGTAGACCCAAAAGAAGAAGAACCTGAAAAATTCTATCTTGATGACACCTGGGTAGATGCCCCATTATGGAAAGTCATAGAGGATCATCAGGGATCGATGGAAAAAGATCCCGGCGCTCCAGATGCTTAAACTGTCGTCTGTTCCTGGTCGCATTCAGCGAAATCAAGCAGCGCCCAACAATAGGCGAAAAAACAATCGTCTTCAGCTAATTCGATTCAGCCTTCTTGTTTTCTTGCCTGAAATACGCCGGTGTCTGTCCACAGGATCGCTTGAAAGCTGAGTAAAATGCGGAGTTTGAGTTAAATCCCACCTCGAAAGCGACCGTTAGAATGGCCGGTTGTGGATCGGTATTGTCAGTAAGCAAGCGTTTGGCTTCGTCAATGCGATAACTATTTAAATAGTCAAAAAAGCTCATGCCGAACCCTGCATTAATTACCTGTGAAAGATGGTTGATCGGACACCTAACCATCGATGATAATTTTGGCAGGGTCAGGCTGGGATTCAGATAGGCCTGTTCATTCTCCATCAACCCTGTCAGCTCCATCTTATAGCTTTCAAGCTGTTCCTCATTCAGGCCGGACTTTGCATATTTATCAGCC
>PCCP01000037.1 GCA_002731775.1 Gammaproteobacteria bacterium | reverse complement strand
CGCCAATCCTGCGGAAGTCATGTTATTACAGGGGACACTGTTCTACGTAGGCAAACGTGGCGACTTCGCTGCTAATTCACCGGCCCTGTTTCAGAGTCAGCTCAGTGCGATCGGAACCGCTGGTGCCGCGGAAGAATTGATCGAAGGCGTGGAGACGATGCAAATACTGTACGGTGTCAATCTCGATCAGGATGTGCGCAACACCGTCGATGCCTATCTACCAGCTGACCAGGTGCCCAATTGGAACAATGTCGTCAGCGTCAGAATCAGCCTGCTGATGCAGGCAATAGGAGACAGTATCGTGCCGTCAGCTCAGCAATACACCTTCGATGGTGTGACCTACGGACCTGCTGGTGCTGGCTCTCTGCCGCCGGATACCAGAGTGAGGCGGGTCTTCACCAATACTATCAGTCTCAGAAACAGGGCATTGGGGGTATAATGCGCCTGTCGGCACCAGATTGAGATGGGGGTCACACAATTGGGCGAATTTGTAAGTAAAGTAACAATATGAAGAAGATGAGACAGGCTCCGAATCTGGTCACTCGCTGCAGGCAAAAAGGCGCCGTACTGATATTCTGCCTGGTGTTTCTCGCGATCCTGACGATGCTGGGGGTGTCTGGTATGGAATCCACCATTTTAGAGGAGCGCATGTCTGGAAATATGCGGGATTACACCCTGGCTTTTCAGGCCGCCGAATCGGCCCTGAAAAATGCCGAAGCCTGGTTGGTGACACAGGACGCACTGCCTTTTACCAGTGACGACGGCAGTACCACGGTGTGGGCAGTAGACTCCATGGATCCAGCTGCTAACGACGGTGCCTATTGGTGGGACCATGTAAATATCAATGCTGCCTGGTGGGCCGCAAACGGCGATGCATTATTCAATGTCGCCTCGGTGAACACGCAACCGGTTTATGTGATCGAAGAATATCGTGTTGTCGACACGGGACAATCCATAGCCATTGGTGGGGGTGAAGTCACCTTGCCGCGTACCTTACATCGCATCACGGCGCGGGCGGTGGGGGTGAATGCCACCACCGAGGTGAAATTACAATCGACTTTCGTGCAGACCTACGATTAAATTCCTTCGGGACACGCCAGGTATAACTTCCCGGCTATGCCCGACTGACAGCATCTTCAGCCGCCGAAGCCAGAGACTAGGGTGTCAGTTGGTCAAAAATGAATAAGATGTACTATAATAAAGTGCTGATGTACGAGTTCTACCTGGATAATGATTGGTCTGATCAGGACAAACTGTCGAGCTCAAATCGCCGACACTCTCCGGCTCTGGATTCTTTAATGTTTACTGCACCTCAAACTGGTTTTAGCCTTATAGAGCTTCTCGTCGTCATCGCTATTATTGGTGTGTTATCGGCTATCGCCCTACCGGCCTATCAAAACAGTGTGATGAGATCAGGCCGAGCCGAAGCCAAGGCTGAACTACTACAGGTAGCATCCGAGGAGGAAAGATTCTTCTCTTCAAATAATACTTACAGCGCAGATGCAACCCCACTCAACACCGCCGACGGCATTGTGCGCACCACTGAGAACGCGTTATTTACAATTGCTGTCGCCGCTTGTGGAGGTGGCATAGCGACTTGTTTTATTGCCACCGCAACTGCCCAGAACCAGCAATTGGGTGACGACTGTGACACGCTCACCATCACCAACACCGGTGTGCGTGGCTCCACCGGCATCGCGAGCACCCAAGAATGCTGGCAGCGCTAGGGCATCACTGTATTACTCAGCGGCGCCCTAACTACAGTTAATTGGCCGTCCGCGACTATCCTCCCTGATTCCATATCCGTCTCTATCAACTGCGAAGCGAATTCTGGCGGTTCGATTGATTATGAGCTGACGGGCGAGGCTGGCGTCGCCGTCATTTGGACAGTAGGTAAAATTTCCATTCTGATAACGGATGAAGCCCTGACTGGTAATTTGTAAATATTGCCGATTTTGAAACGCGCGCCATCTGAGTGAACCACCGATACCGGGGAAGGTGAAGAACCGTTGCAAGACATCATCCTGGTTTATTTTCCGGTCTCCATTGCCATCACTGAACACGATAATCCCATCGTGCCACTGACCGCTGCATTCGACACCTCTGTCCGAGCGGCACAAGGTAACAAGTTTGCCGGTTCTAATGGCCGACATTCTTGCCAGCTGGATGGCTTCTGACAGCTTTTTGATAACGACATCGGCTTGCCTCTGAGCGTGCATGGCCTGGAAATTTGGTAATGACAGGCTGAAGAGGATGGACAGTATGGATAACACCAGCAAGAGTTCTACCAGGGTAAACCCGTCGCCACTATGCCTGTTGCTGCATAGACTCTGGATGGGTTTGAAGCCAGTGGCTATGCTGGAACCTATGGCTGTCTTCGAGTTCATGACTGTACACCTCCGTGTGATAATGGTCATTCACTACTCTCATTGTAGATCAAATTATGGGATGTGCAGTAGAAAGAGGATTCATGAGTGACTATTTAATAATTGGAGGCGGAATTAATGGGCTCCTGTTGACCCGGGAACTCGCCAGTGCAGGTGCGGATGTGATCCTGATCGATAAGGGCGAGTTTGGCCGGGAGGCCTCGTGGGCTGGCGGTGGCATCGTATCGCCGCTCTATCCATGGCGATATACGCCTGCTATTACTGCACTTGCTAGTTGGGCGCAGGCTTTTTACCCTCAATTGGCTTTAGCGCTTATCGAAGAGAGTGGCATCGATCCTGAATTACAGGTCTCTGGCTTGTTAATGCTGGCAGCGGAAGACGCCGAGGAAGCATTACGCTGGGCCGCTCTCAACAAGCGTAATATGGAGAAAGTCGATGCGAGCTATCTCTCAAGACGGGAAGCCGGGCTGGCGCCCGGGTTTGATTCGGCACTGTGGATGCCGGATGTGGCTAATGTCAGGAATCCAAGACTGATCAAGGCCCTGGTCCGCAGTTTGGATAAGCGGTCCAACGTTAGCTTGAAATCACACACCGAGCTTATCGGATTTTGTTGTCGGGAGAATAGAATCATTGGTTCGAAACTTCAATCCGGACATCAGGAAACGCAGTTGAAGGCTAATGCAGTGGTGATTTGTGCTGGCGCATGGAGCGCTGAAGTGTTGAAGAACCTTAGTGGCCCTCTAAAGATTGAGCCGGTAAAAGGTCAAATGTTGCTATTTAAATTCAAGCAGCAGCCAATTGCATCTATCCTGTTGCATGGGGGACGCTATCTGATTCCTCGAAGAGATGGCCATATGTTAATTGGGAGTACCCTGGAGTACCGTGGTTTTGACAAATCGCCCACGCCTGCGGCGAAACAAAGTCTATTGGATTCTGCCTATAAAATCTTGCCGATGTTAAAACGGCATAAACCGGTAGCTCAATGGAGCGGCTTACGACCGGCGGCACCGGAGGGGATTCCCTTTATCGGTAAACTAGAGGGCTTTGAGAACCTGTATATCAATGCCGGCCAGTTCAGGAACGGCCTGGTGTTGGCGCCGGCATCGGCCAGATTGCTAGCCGATGAACTGCTGGGCGGTACTCCAATTCTCGATCCACGCCCCTACCGTCCCGGTGCTAGAACGAATGAGGCCTCATCCGTCTAATCCAGACCCAGTTTAGTCAGTCGATATCGTAGGGAGCGGAATGACATGCCGAGTTTTTTGCAGCAGCAATTTTGTTCCACCTGGTTTCTTCGAGTGCTTTTTTAATCGCTTTAATCTCAATCGATTCCAGATGTTTTCCCAGTGAAAAATCACTCTGGATGTCGTTGCTGTTGGATTGAGGCAAAATATCGTTTATCTCATCACTGCTGTCACTGATGGCCTCTTGATAAATTTCATCGGCTGATTCGGCCGTCCGCGGGGTGCTCATAAATTCGAGATTGGAAGCGCGAATTATCTTGTCCTCGCAGAGTGTTGCCGCTCTGTGCAGGATATTTTCCAGTTCCCGTACATTGCCTGGAAAACTATATTGGCGCAAAGAGTCCAGCGCCTCTTCGTCAATTTCACAAACCGCGGTTGCATCTTCATTTGCTATCTTGTGCAAAATAGTCAGGGTTAATTCCTGCAGACCTTCCTGCCTTTCGCGAAGACTGGGAGCCGCCAACTCGATAACGTTGATTCTGAAAAACAAGGTCGTGTTGCGACTACTGATGAAGGTGACCAGTAAGATCAGCGGCAACAGGATGCGGTAGATATTGTAGACTATCGCTACATTATAGATCTGGCTTGTATATCGCGCGGTTCTTTCAGCCATGGTTCCCGCTAAAATATTTTTAAATCAGAATTTGTATCTAGGAAGTTCGCCTGAGCCTGGGCTGCTTTGTAGTGTTAAGGTTGCGACCACGCGATCAGGGGCCTCTCAGTACAATATGTCGTACAATACCCGGCGGGATACAGAATTACCCTATTGCGGGTTTTTCGGGTGGAATTTCCCATCAGGGTATTCGTGTCCAAATTTCCGCTTCAGAACTCCTGATTCAGGGCTAAGAATAACAGCAAAGAGGGGAATATGGCGGGGCAATTAAGAGTAGTAATGGCGCAGCTTAACCTGATGGTTGGCGACATCGAGGGCAATACTTCGCTGGTATTGGAGAACGCAGAGCGCGCTATTTCAAAATTTGCTGCGGACCTGATCGTTTTTCCGGAATTAACCCTCACCGCATATCCTCCCGAAGATCTGCTCTTGCGTCCCAGTCTGAAACTCCGCATCGATCGCGCCATCGATGCAATCCTGCAGGCAGATCTCCCAATTCACATCGTGCTTGGATTCCCCGAATCAATTGATGGAAAATTATTCAATGCTTTGACTGTGCTCAAGGGGGGCAGTCGACTGGCTACTTATCACAAGCAATGCTTGCCAAATTATCAGGTTTTTGATGAGCGTCGTTATTTTCACGCCGGCGCTGAACCATGCGTGTTAAATATTGCCGGCATCAGGCTGGGTTTTACTATCTGTGAAGATATGTGGGAACAAATTCCATTTAAACAGGCGCGCGACGCGGGTGCAGATCTAATGATTAATATCAATGCGTCCCCATACCACATTCACAAGCTCGAACAACGTCAGGCATTATTAAAACAGAGAAGTATGGAAGGGGGATTTCCGATCATCTATGTAAACCTCGTAGGGGGGCAGGACGAACTCGTATTCGATGGTGCTTCGATGGCGATGAGTGCGAGTGGGGAATGCCATTACCTGGCGCCGAATTTCGAAGCAGGTCTGCATCTTGTAATCGTTGATATACAAAATTTGGATTCACAGGAATTTGCAGTTAAGCGCTGTGAAATTCCTCGGCAAAGCCTGGCCGCTGAACAATCGCCGATAGCAAGTGTTTATCATGCCTTGGTGTTGGGTGTTAGGGACTATGTAAACAAAAACAAATTTGTCGGTACGGTACTGGGTCTGTCCGGGGGCATCGATTCCGCCCTGACTCTAGCAATTGCTGTAGATGCTTTGGGCAAGGACCGGGTACAGGCAGTCATGATGCCCTTCGAGTACACCTCAAAATTGAGCCTCGATGCAGCGGCAGACCAAGCCCAAAGGCTCGATGTTGAATATCAAGTTATACCCATCGGCCGTATCTATGCGGCATTCATCGAGGCGCTCGAGCTTGAGTTTTCAGGATTGCCAGTCGATGTCAGTGAACAGAATATTCAGGCGAGATGCCGGGGTGTGATCCTGATGGCTATCTCGAATAAGAAGCAGCTCATGGTTCTCACAACCGGTAATAAGAGTGAGTGTGCCGTGGGTTATTCCACATTGTACGGGGATATGGCAGGAGGATTCGACGTTCTAAAAGATGTTTCTAAGACTCTGGTTTATCAATTGGCGACCTACCGAAACGCAGAATATGGCAGCCAGGGCGAAGAAGTGATACCCCAGCAGGTCATCGATCGTTCACCATCCGCTGAATTGGCGCCGAATCAGCTGGATCAGGACAGTTTACCGCCATATGAAGACTTGGATCGAATCCTGGAGCTCTATATTGAGAACGACTACAGTGCCGATGCCATCGTCGCAGAAGGGTATGCAGAAGAAGTCGTCAAGAAGGTTCTGCGCCTGGTTGACCTGAATGAATACAAGCGGCGCCAGAGTCCTGTCGGCGTGAGGTTGACTGCGCGCGGCTTCGGTCGCGATCGGCGCTACCCAATCACTAATGCCTGGCCCCTGGGCGAGTAAAATTCGAAGGAATCCGGAAGTCTAATTATTTCGCTCAAGGGTACGCCGCGACAGATTTTGAAATCTTCTCTGCTGATTCTGAGCCTGGGTTCTCTGTTGTGGACTCATCTGCATCTCGTGGCGATAACCAGCCCCGATAGCGATTCCTGACCTTATTGCGACGATATACATCATTGATACTGCTATTCAAAATTCGATAGAACAGTGAAGCCCATTCGTTTTCCGGGCGATCTGCATACTTTTTTACCAGTTTAAACATGGCATCCTGCACCAAGATCCAGCGCATCTTCTGTATTTCCCATCGCTATCGGTGCCATGCGTAAAGCACGGGAACGCACAGCTCGGAGAAACCTGTCCATGGCTGCCGAGTTGTTCAGAGTAGAGTCTCCGATAGCAACGCCACCTTCGAGAGAATGGCCGTGATCAGCTGGTCTTATTAGCGCTTGCAACATATATCGGCTATCGGGACCGCGAATTTATTCTTTCACCGGAGATTAAAACGCATGATCGGGATTATGGTTGAGAGCTTGTCAAGATGTGAGCCAGTACGGCGAGTCCACCGGCGCCATAGCGGATTTGATCAACTACGATTCTAGTCAAAAATGCCCAGCGTCAGTATGCTGAGCCAGGATCGTCCACCAGAGGCCTGGGTTTGGGCATTGATTATTTGCTGGCTGCCTGAGGTGGCTGGCCTGATAGTGGGGGCCAGGGGAGGATCGACTCTATTGTCACCTATGAGGCCGAAGGTCACGGTATAGAGAAGCGAAGGGTCGGTTATCTCGGTTCGAATAATGAAGTTGCCGCTATTATCCAGGGCGGCGTGTTGTGGGTAATTTTCTCGCAGTAGCGCCAGAGATGTGTCGGCCAGATCGTCCAGACCCAACCGTAAATATCCTTCAATCATAATGGCGACGCCATCGGCAACTGCTGGTGTGCCCTGAAAATTCTCTACAACATATTGGCCCCGACGCAATGCCGCGATATAGGCGTTACGCTCCAGGTAATAATTAGCTACATGGATTTCATAGGCGGCAAGATTATTCCGCAGGAATATCATTCTTGCTCTGGCATCGGCGGTGTAAGGGCTGTCGGGATAGAGCGCGAGTAATTGGGAAAAATCGCTGAAAGACTCTCGTGACCGTCCCGGATCGCGTTTTGTGGGGTCGATGGGGAGAAAGCGATTGAGTAGACCCNGGTTATCTGAAAATGCGGAAAGTCCTTTCATATAATAGGCGTAATCAACATTTTCGTTTTCTGGATGTAAGCGGATGAAACGGTCGGCGGCAGCTCTGGCAGCTTCCACGTCGTTGTTTCGGTAGTAGGCGTAAACAATTTCGATTTGCGACTGGGCGGCAAATCGACCAAATGGAAAGCGGGATTCCAGAGCCTGGTAAGTGCTTATTGCTGCATTGAAGTTCTGGCCATCCAGCTGATCCAGGGCGCGACGGTAGAACTGCTCCTCGGTACTCAATCCGGCGAATTCGTCTGCGTCCTCGTCGTCGCCAAACCAGCTGCAGGCGCTTATAAGAACGCTCGCGATAAGGACCAGGGACAATTTTAGTGGCCTGTTCGTCAATGTAATTCCCGTCAATGTATTTGCCCGTTATTCTGCGAAAGCAGCCTGGATTGGCTGCAAAAAAGCACTATTTAACCATAGCCGGGGGCTTAATCCCAAACTCTTGAGGCCCAGGCTCCATCTGCAAACCAAAGCGAATGATCATGAGTGCTGTTGGCCGGGTTTATCAAGTATCATTGTGACATGTCCACCAGAATCTCGTTAACAGCAGAAGTTCCCGAGGATCTGTCCGGTTATCGATTAGACCAGATTGCTGCCAAATTGTTTCCCGACTATTCTCGCGCCCGCCTGCAGATTTGGATCAAGGACGGTTCTCTGCTGGTAAATGCCCGTCAATTGCGACCCAGGGATCGATTGCTTTCGGGTGACAAGCTCAAAGTCGATGCAGAATTGCCTGTTCAGGAGAACTGGTCAGCCGAGCCGATGGCATTGAATATCGTATTCGAAGATGACTGCTTAATCATAGTCAACAAGCCAGCTAATGTCGTGGTGCATCCCGCTTCGGGGCATGGTGATGGCACCCTGCTTAACGGTTTGTTGCATCACCACAATGCGCTGCAGCAATTACCCAGGGCCGGCATAGTGCATCGCCTGGACAAAGACACGACGGGTTTGATGGTGGTGGCGAAGACATTAAGGTCTCACACTGCCCTGGTTAATCAGATGCAGGCCCGTGAAATATCTCGGGAGTACGAAGCGGTTGTGCAAGGCGTATTAACCGGGGGTGGGACCGTCGACGTGGCTCTGGGTAGACACCCGGTGAATCGCAAAAAGCGAGCGGTGGTTGAGACTGGTCAACGCGCGGTAAGCCATTATCGAGTCATCAAACGCTACCGCTCCCATACCCACCTTGAGGTGAAACTCGACACCGGCAGAACGCATCAAATAAGAGTACACATGGCTTACCTGAATCACCCAATCGTTGGCGATCCTATGTACGGGGGCAGGCAAAGAGTCCCGGCTGCCTGCTCCTCGGAGCTCATTAATTGTTTGAAAAATTTTAAACGCCAGGCCTTACATGCCCGTCGTCTTGCGCTCCACCACCCAGACAGTGGTGAGTCAATGAGTTGGGAAAGCGCGACGCCCCCGGACATGGTGGGGTTGATCCGCGAATTGTCGAAAGATGCGGAGATCGGTGGAAATTTCTGAATCTAAAACTACGGGTTTTAAATGAGCACAATGCAGCCGAATGAGTGAAATGAAGATAATCACCCCAAACTGGGATGTACCTGCAGAAATCATAGCGGGGGTTAGCACCAGGGCGGGTGGTGTAAGCCAACACCCCTATGAGAGCTTTAATCTTGCCCATCATGTAGGTGACTCTGCAGCCAGGGTTAATAGCAATCTGCGGCTGCTCACAGATCGATATCCGCAGCAGCTGCAATGGCAGTGGTTGCAACAAACCCATAGTAGCGATGTGCACAGGGCAGACTCCTGCTGTGCCCCCGTCATTGCCGATGGCATTTGTACCAGGAAGCGAGGTCTCGTGTGTTGCGTACTAACAGCAGACTGTATGCCGGTATTGTTTGCCGCCAGAGACGGCGGCGAAGTTGCATTGGCTCACGCCGGTTGGCGTGGCCTGGTGGCGGGCATACTGGAACGTACAATCAACCGATGTAACACGCCTGCCCAGGAGTTGGTGGCATGGATGGGACCTGCCATCGGCTCCTGCCATTTCGAAATAGGGGCCGAGGTGAAGACGGCATTCCTGGCGATCGTAGAGAATCCTGAAGACAAGGAAGTGTTGCAAAAATACTTTAAGGCAACGGGAGAAGCGGGCAAGTATCTGTGTGATCTTTATGGCATTGTCAGATTTAAACTAACTCAGTCGGGAATAGCCAGAATCTATGGAGGTCAATACTGCACATTCTGTGAGCCCGAATTGTTCTATTCCTATCGCCGAGACGATGTCACCGGTCGCATGGTGAGCTTTATTTATATCGGTTAGTCTCCGTTCCCGAAGTAATTACCACGAGGATTTCCCACTGCAGTGTCCTCTATTCATCTCTTTTTATCTCCAGCAAGGAGAACATTCTATGGCTTCTTTCTGATTGGTATTTCTGGTTCTGATATGCTTGATCTTCATCAAAAATAGATTCCCTGTACATTGAAAATAGCTTAATCGACCCAATTTACTCATCAGTGTGAAAATTTACTGCTCTCATGACTCCTCAGGGAGAGGATGGAGCTACTATTTTTTGTGAGCTTGTATATGCGAATAGACAAATTGACCAGCAAACTGCAATCGGCACTGGCGGATGCCCAGTCGCTCGCCCTGGGTAAAGAGAATAATTTCATCGAGCCGGCGCATCTGCTGCTGTCACTGATTGATCAGAAAGGCGGGTCGGTCAAACCCTTGCTCGCACAAGTTGGTTTTAATCTCAGTGACTTAAGAAAACAGGTGCACGAACTGGTTGATAACCTTCCCCAGGTGTCGGACAACGGTGGTGAGATTACAGTATCCCAAGACCTGTCCAGACTGCTAAATCAAGCGGATAAGCTAGCGCAGCATAAGGGCGACAGCTTTATCTCCGGCGAGACTGTTCTGCTAGTCGCCATGAACGACAAGGGTGCAGTCGGCAAATTGCTGAATTCATCGGGGGTTTCACTACAGGCACTGGAAAATGCCATTGTCAATTTACGTGGCGGTGAGTCCGTGGACGATGCCTGCGCTGAAGATGCCTGGCAGGCCCTCTCAAAATACTGTATCGATGTCACCGAGCGCGCGGAAAACGGCGAGCTCGATCCCGTAATTGGTCGTGATGCTGAAATAAGACGCACTATTCAGGTGCTGCAACGTCGCACCAAGAATAATCCAGTTCTCATCGGTGAGCCCGGTGTCGGTAAAACCGCCATCGTGGAAGGCCTCGCCCAGAGAATCGTCAACGGAGAGGTGCCTGAGGGTCTGAAAGGAAAGAAGATTCTGTCTCTGGATATGGGTTCCCTGATCGCCGGTGCAAAATTCAGGGGTGAGTTTGAGGAGCGCCTGAAAGCAGTACTCAATGAGCTCTCGAAACAGGAAGGCTCGATTATCCTATTCATTGATGAACTACACACTATGGTAGGTGCCGGTAAAGCCGAAGGCGCCATGGATGCGGGCAATATGTTGAAGCCAGCCCTGGCGCGGGGGGATCTTCATTGTGTGGGTGCAACCACACTAGACGAGTATCGACAGTACATTGAGAAAGACGCGGCGCTGGAACGCCGTTTCCAGAAGGTGCTGGTGGAAGAGCCAAACGAAGAGGATACGATTGCTATCCTGCGTGGTCTCAAGGAACGTTATGAGGTGCATCATGGTGTTGATATTTCCGATTCTGCCATCATCGCCGCCGCTAAATTATCGCAACGCTACATCACCGACCGGCAACTACCGGACAAGGCTATCGATTTGATCGACGAAGCTGCGAGTATGATTCGCATGGAAATTGATTCCAAGCCAGAGGAATTGGATATGCTGGAGCGTCGATTGATCCAGCTTAAAATTGAGCAGGAAGCTCTCAAGAAGGATAAAGATCCGGCTGCACTGAAGCGCAAAGCCAAATTAACGGAAGACATTCAGGAACTGGAAACAGAGTATGCCGATCTGGAGGAAATCTGGAAGGCGGAAAAAGTATCGCTACAGGGGACTCAGATCGTCAGAAGCAGTCTCGAAAAGGCCCGCAGCGATATGGAGCTTGCACACCGGGCTGGAGATTTGGCTCGCATGTCCGAGATTCAATACGGAATAATTCCCGATCTCGAAGAAAGGCTGACTACGGCCGCTGCAGCAGAAGCAGCCGAGAAACAATTACTTCGAAATCGAGTCACCGAGGAAGAAATCGCCGATGTGGTTTCCCGAACTACAGGTATCCCCGTGAGTAAAATGCTGGAGGAAGACAAACTCAAGCTGCTCGATATGGAAGGTGCTCTACACCGGCGGGTAATCGGTCAAGATGAAGCGATTGTGGCGGTGGCGAACGCCGTGCGTCGATCCCGTTCTGGCTTGTCTGACCCGAATCGGCCCAATGGCTCTTTCATGTTTCTGGGGCCGACTGGCGTGGGTAAAACCGAATTATGCAAAACGCTGGCGGAGTTTCTGTTCGATACCGAAGATGCCATGGTCCGAATCGATATGTCTGAGTTTATGGAGCAACACTCGGTGGCCCGATTGATCGGTGCGCCCCCTGGCTATGTTGGCTACGAGGAGGGTGGTTACCTGACCGAAGCAGTCCGGCGACGACCTTACTCAGTATTGCTATTGGATGAAGTGGAAAAGGCCCATCCGGACGTTTTCAATATCTTGTTGCAAGTGCTGGATGACGGCAGGCTGACGGATGGCCACGGGCGCACTGTAGACTTTCGAAATACTGTTATCGTGATGACTTCCAATCTCGGTTCCGATCGAATTCAGGAGCTAATGGAGACTGGAGCTGATGATGAGCAGTCCTATGAGGCTGTGAAAAAAATCGCTCTGGATGTGGTGGTGAAACATTTCTCGCCTGAGTTTGTCAACAGAATCGATGAAACCGTGGTGTTCCACCCCCTAGGGAAGGAGCAGATACGTGCTATTGCCGAGATTCAACTGGAGTTACTGAATCAGCGCCTGCTCAACAACGAACTCGCTCTCAAGGTCTCCGATGCGGTTTTGGATAATATCGCCAACACTGGCTACGATCCTGTTTATGGCGCCCGTCCGCTGAAAAGAGCTATTCAGAATCTGGTTGAGAACCCGCTGGCGCAGAAAGTATTGAAGGGAACCTACGTAGCCGGGGATACGATTTTTGTGGACCTGGATTCCCAGGGTGAGCTCAGCTTCACCAAAACCGTGCACGAGCCTGATTCTGCGGTTGCCTAGGTGACCGTCAAGATCTCGCTTATACCTCATAACAGCTTGACTTTCCTTGTATAAATGGCAAAATCGCTGTGCTTGAGCAGAGCGTTTGGAAAACCCTCATTCAATCTGCAGTAGTGCGTGATCGCCGCAACCGGCAACCGAACCCACTACCGTCTGGGTGTCAGACAACATCCACCTAAGGCTTCTATCACGTTATCGCGTACGAGGCCGACATTGAAGCAAGTTGTGCATGGTTTTAATGCGGCTTGTAGAATGTCAAAACTTAATTAGGAAATATTGAATTTTCGGCAGGCTGTTACAGTCAGCCGATGAGTTTGGCTATCTGTATGCAGAGGCAAAAGTAGAAAGGTTTAGAGGCAAATAAAGTGGAACAACTATCTGGTGGTGAAATGCTGATTCGTGCGCTGCACGATGAGGGGGTCGAAATCATATTCGGCTATCCCGGCGGTGCCGTATTACATATTTATGACGCCATATTTAACCAGGATAAGGTGGAGCATATCCTCGTGCGTCATGAACAGGCTGCGGCCCATGCTGCCGATGGCTATGCCCGTTCCACCGGTAAACCCGGCGTGGTGCTGGTGACTTCGGGTCCGGGTGCGACCAATGCCATTACCGGCATCGCCACAGCCTACATGGATTCAATTCCCCTGGTCGTGATTTCTGGCCAGGTAGAAAAGAGAATGATTGGTACTGATGGGTTTCAGGAAACGGACATGGTCGGTATCTCGCGTCCCATTGTGAAGCACAGTTTTATGGCGCGGGATCCATCTGAAATTCCAATGCTTGTTAAGAAGGCATTTCATATCGCCACTACTGGGCGACCTGGCCCTGTTGTTATTGATATTCCCAAAGACGTAACCGATCCGAAGATAAAATTCCCCTATGAATACCCGGCGGATATCAAGCTGAGGTCTTATACCGTTCCAAGCAAGGGCCATTCAGGACAGATTAAGAAGGCGGTGGACGCGCTGCTGTCTGCCAAGCGTCCGATGATCTATACCGGTGGCGGGGTCGTACAGGGTAATGGTTCAGAATTACTGGTTAAGCTGACGCGCAAACTTGGCTATCCCATTACCCATACCCTCATGGGTCTGGGGGCTTTCCCCGCATCGGACCAACAGTTTCTCGGCATGCTGGGCATGCATGGTACCTATGAGGCGAATATGGCCATGCATTACTGCGACGTATTACTCGGAATTGGTGTGCGTTTCGATGATCGTGTAACGAATTCCGACATCAGCAAATTTTGCCCCGACGCCACGGTTCTGCATGTCGATATCGATCCTGCATCAATTTCGAAGACTGTGAATGCGGATGTACCTATCGTTGGTTCGGTGACATCAGTTATAGAGGAGATGTTGGCGGAGATTGGGAATTCCAAAACTAGCGTGGATAAGCAGGTGTTGGAAGTCTGGTGGAAACAGATTAATAAATGGCGGGAGAAGGATAGCCTGGCGATAAACTCGGCTGAAGACGGGTCTATCAAGCCCCAGCAGGTGGTGCAGGCAGTTTACGAGATCACCAGAGGTGATGCTTTCGTGTGTTCCGATGTGGGCCAGCACCAGATGTTTGCTGCCCAGTATTACAGATTCGATAAACCACGTCGTTGGATAAACTCCGGTGGTCTTGGCACCATGGGCTTTGGCTTTCCTGCAGCAATGGGTGTGCAGTTTGCCCATCCTGATGCAGTCTCCGTCTGTATTACGGGAGAAGGTAGTTTTCAAATGAATCTGCAGGAATTCGCCACCTGTATGCAATACCAACTGCCCATCAAAATCATCTGTGTGAATAATCAGGCGCTGGGAATGGTAAAGCAGTGGCAGGATATGCAGTACGGCGGCCGCCATTCTCACAGCACCTATGCGGAGTCTTTGCCAGATTTTACGAAATTGGCGGAAGCCTACGGCCATGTTGGCATCAAAATTACGAAACTGTCTGAGCTTCAATCAAAACTTGAAGAGGCGTTCGCTCATAAAGACAAGTTGGTATTTGTGGATGTAATGGTCGACCCAGACGAACACGTGTACCCGATGGCAATCAAAGGCGGCGCCATGAAAGACATGATATTGAGCAAATCGGAGCGGACTTGATATGCGGCATATAATTTCTGTACTGATGGAAAACGAGCCAGGCGCATTGTCCCGGGTGGTCGGTCTATTTTCTCAGCGAAACTACAATATTGACTCGCTCACGGTAGCGCCCACAGAAGATAATTCCTTGTCTCGCCTCACCCTGACAACGAGTGGTGACGAAGCGCGTATCGAACAAATCACCAAGCATCTAAACAAGATTGTGGATGTGGTGAAACTGGTTGATCTAACCGGTGGTGCGCATATAGAACGCGAATTAATGTTAATCAAGGTAAAGGCGGTTGGTGCCCAGAGAGTCGAAGTGAACAGAACGGTAGATATATTCCGAGGCCAGATCGTGGATCTGACCGGCGGCGTGTTTAGCATTCAACTCACTGGTACCAGCGGCAAGCTGGATGCTTTTATTGCGGCATTAGGAGATAGCATCGTGATGGAAGTCGCCAGGACCGGCGTGTCGGGAATATCTCGTGGAGAGAAGGTCCTCAGCTTAAGAGGTACTAGTTGATGTTTCATGATCGGAAGTTTCACAAGAGTAAATTGATAGCTCAGGGGATGTCTTCAGTATTTGAACTTCTATTTATGAAGAGTCGGGATCAGGTCAAACTTTCCGGCGCCTACCATCTATCCCTTCTTGCTCGCGCCCTGATTGCGATAAGAAGGGATAGGTGGTAGGTATCTTAATTCAGAGTGCGGCTAAGGGGCGCGGTTAAACCACAGCGGTAATATGGACGCTGTAATTAATTCTGTGTAACTGCCTATTATTAACCGAGATAATCGAAGTCGGAAGAAAAACTTAGAGCACTTTCTTCATAGCAGTCATATATTTTCTCAGGCGTTTTCCCACTACTTCTATCGGATGGGAGCGAATGCTCTCGTTTACGACGATCAGGTCTGCATTATCGACGCCCAGGTCATTGAGTTGTAGACCCTTACCGATAACGTCGGTATCGATCCTGGTCATGAAATCTGTCAGCAGTGGTTCGCACTCGTGGGAAAACAGATAGCAGCCATACTCGGCGGTATCGGAAATCACCTTGTTCATTTCGTAGAGTTTCTTGCGACCAATCAGGTTCGCAATCAACGGCACCTCATGCAATGATTCATAGTAGGCAGACTCTTCGATAATGCCACTGTCGGTCATAGTCTCGAAGGCAAGTTCCACGCCTGCTTTTATCATTGCTGCCATCAGGATGCCGTTGTCATAATATTCCTGCTCCGGAATTTCCATATCACCGGCGGTAGATTCTTCGAAGCCGGTTTTTGTAGTGGCTTCTCGCCACTTCAGCAGTTTCTGATCATCGTGGGCCCAATCTTCCATCATGCCACCGGAAAAATCACCAGTGATAATGTTGTCCATGTGCTTCTGGTATAAAGGAGTCATTATCTGCTTTAACTCTTCCGCTAGTTCGTTGGCAATAAGCTTGGCGGGATTGGATAATCTATCCATCATGTTGGTGATGCCACCGTGCTTCAGACCTTCCGAGATTACTTCCCATCCGTGTTGTACCAGTTTTGATGCATAAGCTGTGTCTATATTTTTCTCAATCATCTTGTTGAAACACAAGATCGATCCGGTCTGCAACATTCCACACAAAATCGTCTGTTCGCCCATCAGGTCTGATTTCACTTCGGCGATGAATGACGATTCCAGAACGCCAGCTCGATGACCGCCTGTGGCAGCCGCGTAAGCCTTTGCAATGTCCATGCCGTCACCATTTGGGTCATTTTCCGCATGTACAGCGATGAGAGTGGGTACGCCAAAACCACGCTTATATTCTTCACGGACTTCTGTGCCCGGGCATTTTGGCGCCACCATGACCACGGTGATGTCATCCCGTATTTGCATGCCTTCCTCGACAATATTGAAACCATGGGAGTAAGCCAGGCTGGCACCCTGTTTCATTAGCGGCATGATTTGCTCCACAACCGAGCTGTGTTGTTTGTCGGGTGTTAGATTCAAAACCAGATCTGCGGCAGGGATGAGTTCGTCGTAGGTCCCGACGACGAAGCCATTTTCGGTGACGTTCTTCCAGGATGGGCGTTGTTCACTGATGGCGGATTCACGCAGTGCATAGGAAACATCCAACCCGCTGTCGCGCATGTTGAGGCCCTGATTCAAGCCCTGTGCACCGGCCCCGACGATTACTACTTTCTTCACCTTGAGTTTGTTTACACCATCACTAAATTCGCTTCTATCCATGAAGCGGCACTTGCCCAATTGTTCTAGCTGCACGCGCAGTGGCAACGTATTGAAATAATTCATGGATAAGCTCCGAAAACTCTATTTTGTATGGTGATAATTGATGCTGAGACGAATTTGATTCATGCTTTTTAGTGAGGCGCGATAATATAGCATCTGGATTCCTGGGTAAAATGTTTAGTTACAGTAGAAATAGTCCCGCAAGCCCGTGCAAGGGCTGTATAATCCAGTTTCCCGCTAATTATCAGCTATAAGCAGGATATTAATGAGTACTGAAGATCAGGAAGCCAAGTCTGATACCGTTCTGCCTATCGATGAACACGAGGAAATCGTAACGGAAGGTGGCAAGAAGGTGCGGAGACGCGGCATCTACCTATTGCCTAACCTACTGACGCTGGGCGCCTTATTTTCGGGGTTTTATGCGGTAATTGCGGGCATGTCCGGTGATTTCAATGAAGCGGGGTGGGCCATTCTGATCGCCGGCGTGCTCGATTTGCTAGATGGTCGCATCGCCAGACTAACCAATACACAGAGCGCTTTTGGCGCACAATTTGATAGTCTCTCCGATATGGTGTCCTTTGGCGTGGCGCCATCGCTCATCATGTTCAGCTGGACATCCGGGCAATTGGGGAATGTGGGCTGGGCTGCCAGTTTTATATATATGTCTTGCGCTGCGTTACGCCTGGCGCGTTTTAATGTGCAATTGGGTACGATGGATAAGCGCTTTTTTCTTGGGCTCCAGAGCCCTATGGCGGCTGGCCTGGTCACCTTCGTGCCCTGGGTGTGTTACAAATACGGCGTAGAAGTCACGCCGCTGATAGCCTACCTCGCGGCTATGCTGACGGTTTTTACCGGCCTGTTGATGATATCCAACTACAAGTATTTCAGTTTTAAGGAGCTGCACTTTGCGGGCACTGTGCCTTATATGGTGTTTGTCTTTGCGGTAATATTGCTGGTGGTGGTTGCTCAAAATCCCCATGAAATGCTGCTCGGCATAAATATCATCTATGTGGCGTCGGGCCCGTGCATCTGGCTGTTCAGGCAACGGCCTGAGCTGAAATCATTGTACGCAGAAGAAAACCAGGCGAAATCCAGCAACAAGAAGAAGCCCGCAGAGGACGAATAGACGGGGTGCCGTGGCCCGGCACATTATCGGCAGGAACATTCCCAAACAATCGTAACTATGAATACAACAAAAACGTAATCCTGAAAGAAAATCAAACTCTATAGGTGATAACCCATGTTGATTAAGAAGCCTGCAGACATCAAGCCCTCGGAAATTACACCGGAAGTTGTCTATCGAAACCGCCGTGAGTTTATGGCTGCTGGGTCCAGGTTAATGCTGGGCGCAGCGGTTGCCGGTGCGCTACCATCGATTGCGAATGCACAAAACGGGGATAGACTAAAAGCGCGTGCTCCCGCAACTATGTCCAGGTCAGCACCCGCGCCCTGGTGGGCGGAAAAGTTTTCCGATATCAAGCCTGCCCCGGATTCCGCACCATTTTATACGGGAGAGACTCTGACCCCCTATCGGGACGTGACACGTTATAATAATTTTTACGAATTTGGCATGGACAAATCGGACCCTTCTTCGAACTCCGGAAAATTTAAGGCCGATCCATGGTCGGTTGAAATTAGCGGTGAAGTTGCCAAGCCAGGAACTTATCATCTTGAGGATATACTCAAGCCCCAGGCGCTGGAAGAAAGAATTTATCGGCTGCGCTGTGTCGAAGCCTGGTCCATGGTTATTCCCTGGATAGGATTTCCCCTGGCAAACCTGATCAAGCGTTTTGAGCCAACTTCCAAGGCGAAATACATAGAGTTTGAGACGCTTGTAGATCGGGATATCATGCCGGGTATTCGTTCACGCTTTGCCATCGTCGATTGGCCTTACCGGGAAGGCCTGCGCATGGATGAAGCCATGAATCCACTTACGCTGATGGCGGTAGGGCTCTATGGTAATTACCTGCCGCCACAAAACGGTGCCCCCATGCGCTTGATAGTGCCGTGGAAGTACGGTTTCAAGAGCATCAAGTCCATTATCAGGATCAACTTCAGGGAAACCAAACCGCATACAACCTGGAACGATTTACAGGCCAACGAATATGGATTTTATGCCAATGTAAATCCTGCCGTACACCACCCGCGCTGGCGTCAAGATAAAGAAAGAAGACTGCCGCAGACTCTGTTTAGTCGACAGTACATGGATACCAGGCTGTTCAATGGCTATGGCGACCAGGTTGCATCGATGTATGAAGGCCTGGACCTGGCGCGTAACTTCTAGCCTGGGTGGATTGCAGCTAAGGGAGCCTCTGATTAAGGATTCGGTATCATAATTCCAGCTCATGGCTAAATTGAATAAACCGCTGGTTTTCTCTATCGCGTTGATTCCCTTTGTTTTGCTGATCTCGAGAATTCTGCGTAATGATCTCGGACCAGACCCTGCAGAAGAACTCGCCATTGAGACCGGAGAGTGGACGCTGCGATTCCTCATTTTGACTCTGGCGCTATCGCCACTCAGACGCATTAGCAATAAAATTGAATTTGTACAACTCAGGCGCATGCTTGGTCTGTTTACTTTTTCCTATGCGACGCTGCATTTTATGGTGTGGTTGACGTTCCTGCTTGGATTCCGCTGGTCCGATATTATAGAAGAGATCATCGAGCGGCCCTACATAACGGTGGGCTTTAGCGCCTACCTGATTTTGCTGGCATTGGCGGCAACCTCACCGAAACTGATGGTGCGTAAGCTGGGCAGGAACTGGAAACGCCTGCATCGCCTGGTCTATGTCGCCAGTATCCTGGGAGTAGTCCACCTGCTATGGATTCTACGGCTCGATATCGGCCCAGCGGTGTTTTATGGCACCCTCGTATTCCTGTTATTGGGGTACCGGTTTTTTTACTATGCAAAGGCCAGAAATGGGCTATTTCCCCAAGCCTAGATGTGTATCAATGACAGCCTCAGTGGCGCTGCTAAAATGGGAGCGATATTACCGGTTTAGCCCTTGTAAGTTGGGCTCGTACGCGTATAATACGCCGGCTCTGTGTCTTCAGGCATGGGCTATGTTCTTTAAAAATACGGATCAAGTAATAGAGGTGGGTGCTTGCCGG
>PCCP01000007.1 GCA_002731775.1 Gammaproteobacteria bacterium | reverse complement strand
ATGAAATTCTGAAGCCTGTTCAAAAGCATAGCCTGCCTTTAATAACGCGGCCTCATTGAGCGGCGCGGAGACTAATTGCAGGCTCAACGGAATCTGCTCAGGAGAAAAACCACAAGGCAAGCTCAAGGTAGGATACCCGTTATAGTCCCACACAGTAATAAAACGTGAGCTGCGAGCAAACCAGGCCAGAGGCACACCCGCTATGGTGCCCTTACTAGTATCCAGGCCACCATAAGCATCTTCAGGGTTGTAGCGGAACGATTCGCTGGCCAAGGTGGGGCAGGCCAGCACATCAATGCCATGGAAAACAGGCGCCATGCGCCCGGCTGCACGTTTTCGGGCAAACACCGCTTTGGCCAGGTCCACTGAGCTGGCGCTACGCCCTTCACTTAAAAAATCATGGAAGTAGGTGCCATAGGCATCGGCCTGCGACGGGAAAGTTGCTTCGTGAACGGCAGCAGCCTCCGAGGCTGCTATGACACCCCACGCCGCCACTTCATCTTCTTCGAGAAGCGGTACCCTGATGTCAACAATCTCTGCTCCCAGGCTTGCCAGCCGTGATACGGCCTGGGTGACTGCCTCTGCGACATGGGTTTCAACATCCCGAGTAGCAAAGTCTTTATCCCAACCAATACGAAGGCCCTGCACGCCTTTATCCATCTCAACCTCATAATCTGGCACGGCATCTGCGAGCGATGTGGGGTCTTTGCTATCATGTCCGGCTATCACGCCAAGGACTCGTGCTGCATCGCGCACGCTGCGGGTCATGGGCCCTATATGATCGAGTGTGGGCCCCAGATCAAGCACACCGTGACGGCTTACCCTTCCCCAGGTTGGTTTTAGCCCGACAATGCCATTGACCGCTGATGGAAACCGGATAGAACCACCTGTATCAGTGCCCAGCGATGCAAAGCAAAGCCCAGCTGCGGTTGCAACACCTGAGCCGCCGGATGATACCCCTGGCCAACGATCCAGGTCTCCCCAGGGGTTTCGCGGTACCTGAAAATCTCTGTGATAGCCCACCATAGCGCCTTCCGTTGTTGCCAGCTTACCTAGCAATATGGCACCGCTTGCCTCGAGTCTGGCGACGACGGTCGCATCAAAGTCGGCAATGGCATTTTTCCGAAAGCTGTGCCCGGCGGTGGTAACCCAGCCTGCCTTATGGCACAGATCCTTAACTGCAACCGGTACGCCGTGTAAAGGCCCCTGAATCTTACCCTGGTCTCGGAGCACATCAGCTTGCGCTGCTGCAGCCAGAACCTGTTCTCTCATCACCGCGATATAAGCGTGCAGACGAGGTTCAAGATGATCGATCCGCGCCAGCAGTGCGCCAGTGACATCAACAGAATTGAGATCACCCTGGGCGATCTGCGCTGCGACTGCTGATAAGGTTTTGTAATGAAGCGGCTGATCGGTCATGAGTGCCATTCCTGTTTGCGACGTGGTATCTGCATCAACCACAGTTTCATTGGCCGGTGAGCAACCCAGCAGAGGCGAGCCTACAGCCACGGCGGTTACACTTCCCGATATTATCCTGAGCAGGTCACGTCTTGTCGTATTCAACGTTGCATTCTGATGCTGATTGAACTGCAAACATAACACAATTCACAAATAGACCCTGAACCAATTAAACCCAGATCCTGCCAGCAGGTTTTACCGGCTGGAGTGCTTACACAAGAATATTAACCCGCTATCCATAGCAGGCCGGACCCGGCCAACTTCTATCATGAGACCGATAGATCAATTGATTCAAGCGGCAACTCTGCCTTGCGGCGGTTAGCACTTAACATTTAACCGACAAATTGTTATAACCCTANGGNCTCAATAGCTGAANCAGGGCCANCCTGTTCAGAGAANTATCGNGAGCTAGCTATGGCAATGCAAGTNCTGGGGATGATTGGNGTCGCACCATCAGACGGAACATCNGTTCACGTCATCGGTGGNGGTATCGACGCAGAATATCTNNCNGCCTTCGCTCAGGCCCATGAANCATCCGGGTTTGACGCAGCTCTGGTGGGCTACAGCTCAGCATCAGCGGAAGGCTTCCAGATTGCCAGTTACTGCGTGGCCCACACCAGCCGAATCAAGTTCCTGGTAGCGCACCGACCCGGGTTTATAGCACCTACCCTTGCAGCCCGAAAAATAGCTACCTTGGACAACCTCAGCAAGGGCCGGTTACTGATACATATCATCACCGGTGGTTCTGATTTCGATCAAAGAAGGGACGGCGACTTCCTCGGCCATGACCAACGTTATGCGAGAACCGACGAATATATTGAAGTTATGAAGAAGGTCTGGCTCAACCGCCAACCCTTCGATCATGACGGCAGCCACTACAAGGTTGAAAAGGCAAATTCGGAGGTACACTCGTATCAGACCCCACACGTGCCCATCTATTTCGGCGGCATATCAGATCCAGCCATATCTGTAGGCGCAAAACATGCCGATGTCTATGCCCTGTTTGGAGAATCCAGAGCCAACACAGCGCAGATTATGCAACGCATTAACGAGCAGGCAGCGAAATACCAGCGGCAACCAAAGTACCAGCTATCCTTCCGCCCGATCATCGCATCGACCGAATCTGCAGCCTGGCAGAAAGCCGAATCAATCCTGTCTGCAGTGACCCCTGTGAAAGCACGGACTGCAGTACCAGAGGCTGAAACCGCCAAACGACTGTTACGCCTTTCAGCGCAGGGAGACATCCACGATGAACGGCTGTGGACGCCGATTGCTGCCGCAGCGGCTGGTTCAGGCAATACTACTGCCCTGGTGGGCACCCCGAAACAGGTTGCAGATGCAATTGCAGCCTACTATCAGCTTGGTGTTGATGGCGTGCTCATCCGCGGCTTTGATCCCTACAACGACGCCATTGAATACGGTCAGGAACTCATCCCAAGGATTAAGGAAGCAACCGCCTGAGGGTTGCCTATCCGATTCTGGAGTTTCCTTCAACTCAACAGCTTTAAGAAGCAGCCACTAGGCAAAGGCACCACTTTCCTGCAACTGTCTGATCTGGCTTTCACTATAGCCCAGTCGCCTGGCTATCTCTGTGTTGTGCTGGCCCAGTTCGGGAGCAGCAAAATGGACCTGCCCGGGCTCATCAAGAAACTTCATAGGGATACCGATATGTTCTCGGCCATTTTCATCCACAACAATCATCTGTCGATATCGTACCTGCTCATTATCTGCCCCCTGCCGCAGGCTGTTCACCGGTGCAAATGCCGCATCTACATCCTCGAACCATTGAACCCAATAATCCTGACTCTGACTCTGGAAGGTTTCGCAAAAGAATTCACGAACCGGTTCCTGGCCGGGCCCCGGAGGCTGCGCGCATAGAGGCAACAAGTCCAACCTTTCGAATTTGCGCAGCAGATTTTCGGCAAAATGAATTTCTGATGCTCCCAGTACGATGAATTTCTGGTCCGCGGTCTGGTAGATGTTGTACATGGCATTGCCACCCCAGATGCGCTCTTGTTTAACGCTGGGCGCCTCCTTATCGGCAAATACGGAGCCCATGCTGTTAGGCAGACAGGCCATCAGTGAATCCATCATGGCCAGGTCAATATAATCGCCCCTGCCGGTATCCTTACGCCTGAGCAGCGCCATGAGTACCGCAGATAGTCCCATGGTCGCAGCCAGCATGTCGGCTGCCGGAATGGCTGGCATCGCCGGCTTGCCATCAAAGCCAAGATTGGTACTGAGAACACCCGCATAAGCCTCTGTGGCCAGATCATGAGCGGGTTTTTTAACGTACGGACCGTCCTGGCCAAACGCCGACAGGGAAATATAAACGACATCCGGGTTCACTGCCTTCACAGCCTCATAACCAAGACCAAGACGGCTAATAACCCCCGGTCTGAATGCCTCTACAATGACATCAGCCTCAGCGGCCAGTTTCATCGCCATCTCAAGCCCAGCTGGAGTTTTCAAATTTAACTGCACACTGCGTTTGCCCCTATGGGTATTAGCAAAATAAACTGAAACACCGTCGCGTTTCTGGCCAATACTCCGATTCGGCTCACCCGACCCGCGAGGCTCCAGCTTAATCACTTCAGCACCTTGATCTGCCATCATCTGCGTTAGCAGGGGTCCGGGTAGAAATAACGATAGATCTAATACCTGAATGCCTTCGAGCTTCATGTCAATTCCGAATTATTAAACTGTGCATGCCAATGGCATCACACCGGATTTCTCTGCATTAACTGCCTGGCAATTATTATGCGCTGCATCTCATTGGTACCTTCGCCAATACACATCAAGGGAGCATCCCGGTAATAACGCTCCACATGGAGCTCTTTAGAATAACCGTAGGCACCATGGATACGCATACATTCCGTGGCATTCTCAAGTGCGGCTTCCGAGGCAAATAGCTTGGCCATGCCTGCTTCCATATCGCATCTTTCGCCGCGATCATAAGATCGCGCCGCATCTTCAACCAGCAGCCGCGCCGCTGCGCATCGTGTTGCCATATCACCCAGCTTGGTCTGGATGGCCTGGTGCTGACCTATGGGCTTACCCATGGTTTCGCGGATCTGCGCATAGGAAGTCGCATCTTTAAGGGCAGCATTGGCCACGCCCACTCCCCTGGCAGCCACATTAATTCTACCCAACTCAAGCCCGCCCATGGTCTGGTAAAAGCCCTGGCCTTCAACACCACCAATCAAGTTATCAGCAGAGATTCGATAGTCATCGAAAATAAGCTCAGCTGAATCAATGCCTTTATAACCCAGTTTTTCGAGCTTTTTGCCTACATCAAAACCCGGTCCTTTCTCGGCCAGGAACAGGCTCATACCTTTATGTCTCGGTTCTATCTGCGTGTCGGTTTTAACCAGTAGTGCCACACAGTTACCCTCCCGGCCATTGGATATCCAGGTTTTAGTGCCATTGATAATATAGCCATCACCATCACGGACGGCCCTGGTTCGGATCGCCTGTAGATCAGTGCCGCAATTAGGCTCAGTCAGGGCCAGGCCACCGCGAAGTTCACCGGTGACAAACTTTGGCAACAAGCGGGCCTTCTGCGCGTCAGTCGCAAACCGTTCAACGGCCGCTGCCATAATCAGGTGAGAGTTGAAGATACCGGTAAGCGACATCCACACCTCGGATATCGCTATCACTATTTTTGCATAGGTTGTACTGGGCAATCCCATGCCGCCGTACGCAGGACTGATGGTTGCACCAAACAGACCCAGCGCCTTCATCTGCTCCACCATCTCATAGGGATATTCATCTGCATGTTCAAGCTCAAGCACCTGATCGCGAACATCACGATCCAGCCATTTCCTGATGCTATCAAGAATCAATGTTTCTTCTTCCTGGGTTATGGTTTGCCCATCTCTGTTGGTTAGTTGCATAGGCTATGACTCCTGTGTGATCCGATCCTCAACTGCAAATCCTCGATTAGGGACTAAAACAGTGCGCTTATAGTCCATTACCAGCACCTGGTCCTGGTTAAAAGCCCGGGTCGCAACTGCTACGATACCTTGATTAGGCCGTGACCGGGATGCTCGTTTTTCCAGCACTTCAGACTCCGCATACAGGGTATCACCGTTGAAAACCGGAGCTGGTAGCGTTATATCGGTCCAGCCCAGGTTAGCGATGGCCTTCTGGCTCACATCTGCAACGCTCATGCCTGCCACAATCGCCAGGGTCAGCGCGCTGTTTACAATAGGTCTGCCAAATTCCGAATATTTGGCGTATTCAGCATCAAAATGAATGGGGTGCTGATTCATGGTCAGCAAGGTAAACCAGGTATTATCGGCTTCTGTAATGGTTCTGCCAGGTCGATGCTCGTAAATATCCCCTACCGTGAATTCTTCAAAGTATCGGCCGGATGATGCCCGGTAACGGTTTCCTGCAAGGTTATTTTCAGTCATCGGCTATCTAACTCATTATTGAGGTTAGACTTAACTTACCATCTTTGATATTGCAGGAGCTATATCGATGCAGATAAACAAGACCAGAGCAGTACTGAGCCCTACCATGGAATTCTTCACTAAAGCACTGTCACCTGACTTCTACAATGAACTCGAGCACGAATTCGATGGCTTTGCTAACCACATCCTGCTTTCACAGCATTCATTCAATGAAGATTGGGGAGTGTGGGAAAAACACCCCCTTGGCGATGAAATCGTGTTATTGCTCAGCGGCGAAGCTGATCTGGTTACCGTGCAGGATCGCGAAGAAAACACGCAACACCTTGCGGTACAGGGCGATTATGTTCTAATAAAGAAAGATACCTGGCATACCGCCCGAACAACCCAGCCCACCTCAATGCTGTTTATCACCGCCGGCGAGGGGACTGTAAACGAGGAAAACCCATTCTCATAAATGCCTGGACCCGCACTGCAACGATGATTGATCAAAGTATCCGTCAACTCGCCAGCTTGGCTCTTGCTCGATCGGTGAGGCTAACAGAAGACCCCCCGCATAAATTTATGGCCTGACCATTTACAAAATTACAATCATCCGTCCTTAATTGTAAGCTCGACTAAGCGCTTGCCGAGGGGTGCTGATCTTTTTCCACACCAGTCACTTATTGTATAGTAACGCTATGGCGATCCACGAAACAGATCATCTGGGATTTGAAGCCCCTGCACCACTGGAGCATCCTGCAAGGGCTAGCATCCCGAATGGTCATCCTGCCGGTCCTGCCCTGGGTGAGTATCTGCCTGACTTTACTTTACCGGACCACCTGGGACGACTCGTAAACTTTCAAGAACATCGCCAAGGAAGGAAAGTTGTCCTGAGCTTCATTCGCTCAGTCGTCTGGTGACCCCCATGTCTGACCCAACTCGGTGAGTTAAGGGAAAATTATAGCCTGTTTGAAGCAGCCGGGATTGACCTGATTGTGGTTTCCTATGACGATGAGTTGGCACTTAAAGCCTATATAGATGCAACTGCTGCGCCCTTCACCATGCTCTCCGATAAAGACTCAAAGGTCATTCGACAATATGGAATTCTCAACGAAACCGTTCTTCCAGGTGATATCCCGATCTATGGTATCCCCTATCCAGGAAGCTACGTAGCCGATGAGCAGGGTAGGGTCATCTATAAAACCTTTCTGGAAAGCTACAAATGTCGAGAAAGCCCCCAGGTACTCATCGATTCAGCGCTAGGGCAGGTCAGTCTGGGTGATCCAGAGACAAGCATGCAGGCTGGTGATGAAGATATTCGCGTCCGGGTCGGCCTGCTGGGTGGCGCCATAAAACAGGGTGCACAACGCAGAGTTGTCGTTCGGTTTGAAATGAGCCCAGGATTACATCTTTACGGTAAGCCAGCGCCTGCAGGGATGATTCCCGTCGAAATCAACGTAAATGGACCCGATGGCTTGGTCGTGCAGCAAGCCATCCTGCCAGCGACTACACCGCTATGGCTTCAGGAGTTAAATCTTGAACTGGCGGTCTGGACCGGTCAGCTAGA
>PCCP01000006.1 GCA_002731775.1 Gammaproteobacteria bacterium | reverse complement strand
AACTACCAGTGATCCAGAATCAGCTGAGGTTACGAAAAACAGGGCAATAAGAAAAACGCAGAGGGTGGATACGAAATTAGTAAATGGCAGGCCCTCCAGCATTTTGAACAGTGCCAGCTCTGGTGGTGCGTCGGCAACCCCTCTATAACCGAGGGTGATCATCTGTTCTAGCGCTGTACCGCCCAGGGTGGCCATCCATATAAGGCCGATGAGGGTGGGAATGATGAGTACCCAGATGACAAATTCGCGGACACTTCGACCGAAACTGATGCGGGCAATAAACATGCCGACAAAAGGAGACCAGGAGATCCACCAGGCCCAGTAAAAGGTTGTCCAGCCATGCAGGAACAGGTTGTCTTGGCGGCCAATCCAGTGGCTGAGCTGGGGCAGGTAATAAAGATAGTCTCTCGTCACAGTACCCAGGTTGAGCAGGATGGTTAGGCTAGGCCCGGCCACAAAGACAAATACCAGTAACAGGAATGCCAGGCCGAGATTGACTTCACTGAGCCGCTTCACACCCTTGTCGAGACCCGATATGACCGAGACTATGGCGATAGCGATAATGGTGATAATGAGGATGACCTTGGTACTGGTACTGGCATCGATACTGAAAAGGTAGGATAACCCGGCAGCGATTTGTTCAGATCCGATTCCCAGGGATGTGGCCAACCCAAAGACCGTCGCCAGTACAGCGACAATATCGATGAGATGGCCGCAGGGTCCCCAGACAGCCTTGCCAAGTAAGGGATAAAAGGCCGATCGCAGGGTCATGGGCATATTACGATTAAACGTAAAAAATGCCAGCGCCAGGCCCACGACAGCGTAAATCGCCCAGGCATGCAGGCCCCAATGAAAAATCGCTGCGGACATCCCCGCGGCGCGGGCCTGTTCTACATCGGTGGCATCGATATTCAGCGGCGGATGCAATGTGTGAGTGATGGGTTCATGAACGCCATAGAACATAAGGCCGATACCCACTCCTGCAGCGAATAGCATTGCCAGCCAGGAAGCATACGAGTATGCGGGCCTGGCCTGGTTTCCGCCTAAGCGAATCCTGCCATAGGGGGAGATGGCGATGGCGATACAGAAGATGACAAAAATGTTAGCTGAGATCAGAAAGAAAGAATCGAATTGAGTCGTGACCCACTGCCTGAGTTGCAGATAAAAAAGGCTGGAAGTATCAGGCAGAGCGATGGTTATGACCACCAGCATCATGGTCAGCGCTGCGGATATAACGAATACTGGATTGTGAAGATCCAGGCCGTAGATTTTAATATTGTCTTCACCTATGACATGACCGAAATCATTGACGGGACCTGTGTCTGCAGCATTAGATTTGTTTTCGATAGAAGATCACCTCTGGATTGGTTGGTTTACAGGTGCACCGGCCCCGGGTTTGACAGTCACAATAGTGCAAATGAGCTGGTCGCTTTAGGCTAACAGTTAAAGGTTGTCAGGTCATGAAGTGAATCAGAAATTCGATGTAATTTCACGGCACTGCACTGGTATATCAGATCAAGTCAGTTTAAGTCGCTCAAGCTTGTAACCCGGGTAGGGCTTTTGAGGTAAATATAAGTAACCGCCCAACTTCTGCTGAAGCCCCTGAAATTGGGCTTCTGGTGGAATTTTTGGTTGTGAAAATTGACTAGAAAACAGCTCTAAAAAAGATGATAAAAAAATGATGGATGCGCGCGTAAAAATCGGTTACCGTGCACGAAATAAGTGTTATTGAATGAGATAACCTTAAGCCTTTATGGAAGACGCAGGTGACTCGGAAAAGAGGGGTTTTTTGCTTGTGTCTGACCGCCGGGGCGGCCTGACTTCTGGTATTTTGGAATAATGGGTAGAAGCGTAGATGAGCGTCAGATTAAATAAAAGAAGTGGTGGTCGGGAAGCACGGCGGGTATCCCGGCAAACCAATATTGAGCAGATCATACCGTTTATCGAACGCAAGATACCCTATTACGAATTGCTGGATGAGGCTGGCCTTGAGTTAATCGAGCGAAATGCTGATACGGTGCTTGAACAGATTGGCCTTGATTTCAAGGATTTTCCCCAAGCGCTGGATCTGTTCAGTGCAGCTGGTGCCGATGTTCAAGGCGATCGAGTGCGCTTTCCGCCCGGCATGTGCCGTTCCATTATTCAGAATTCTGCGCCGGCAGAGTATGTCCAGCACGCCAGAAACCCGGAGCGCAATGTCATTATTGGCGGCAATCGGACCGTTCTGGCGCCTGCCTACGGTTCACCGTTTGTCAGAGGTCTTGATGGCGTAAGGCGCTATGCGACCCTTAACGACTTTCAGGACCTGGTCAAGCTTACCTACATGAGCCCGGGCCTGCATCACTCGGGCGGTACTGTCTGCGAACCCGTAGATGTGCCGGTCAATAAACGCCACTTCGATATGGTTTACAGCCATATCAAACTAAGCGATAAACCCTTCATGGGTTCAGTGACGTCTGCTGAAAGAGCGCAAGATACAGTGGACATGGTCGAACTGGTTTTTGGCAAGGAATTCATACAGACGCATACGGTATTGACCAGTTTGATCAACGTTAATTCGCCCCTGACTTTTGATGCCACCATGCTCGGTGCTGCGACTGTTTATGCCAGTAATAATCAGGCTACTATAATATCGCCTTTTATACTCGCAGGTGCCATGTCGCCGGTCACCGTGGCAGGTACGGTAACGCAGATACTGGCGGAAGCCCTGGCGGGTATGGCATATATCCAGTTGGTAAGACCCGGCGCCCCGGTTATATTTGGGACCTTTGCAGCGGCAGTCTCCATGCAATCGGGCGCGCCCACTTTTGGCACACCAGAGCCCAGCAAGATCATGTATCTCACGGCTTCACTGGCGCGCCGGTTGGGCGTGCCGTTTCGCTCCGGCGGCAGCCTTTGTGGTTCGAAAATAGCGGATGCTCAGGCAGCCTACGAATCGGCCAATACGCTGCAGGCGGGCGCGCTGTGCGGCGTTAACTTTATGCTGCACACAGCAGGTTGGCTCGAGGGCGGGCTTACAGTGGGGTTTGAGAAATTTATCATGGATGTTGATCAGGCGAATATGCTGCAGGTTCTGTTGCAGGGTGTAGATTTGTCTGAAACTGGCCAGGCCCTAGATGCCCTTCATGAAGTAGGTCCGGGATCGCACTTTCTGGGAGCCAGTCATACCCAGGCTAATTTCGAAACAGCATTTTATCGATCTACCATTGCCGATAATAATAGCTTCGAGCAGTGGCAGCAGGAAGGTGGCAAGGATGCAGGAGCCAGGGCAAATGCAATTTGCCGGAAGATGCTGGACAGTTATGTAGCACCACCATTGGACGCCGCCGTTGATGAGGCATTAATAGATTTGATGGTGAGGCGCAAAGCGCTGTCTGAAGACAGGAGCTATTGAATAGTAGCTGGGTTAGCAGGGTAAAAAATTGTACAAGCTATATTGAAGAAGGTAGTGAGCCATGACAGATGAAAATTACGATGATGAAGAGATTATTCTTTCCGAGCTAGATGATGAAGAGCTCACTCTGCAGATGCACGATGATCTCTATGATGGCCTTAGAGAAGAGGTAGTGGAGGGCACAGAGATATTACTTGCACGAAATTGGAGTGCGGAGAAAGTTCTCAATGAAGCCCTGGTTGCTGGTATGACTATTGTTGGAATTGATTTCAGGGATGGCATTTTGTTTGTACCTGAGGTGCTTCTTGCAGCCAATGCAATGAAAGGCGGCATGGCTATTTTAAAACCTCTGCTGGTGGAAAGTGGTGTCGAACCGATTGGTAAGATGGTTATTGGTACGGTGAAAGGTGATATTCACGATATTGGCAAAAATCTGGTCGGTATGATGATGGAAGGAGCGGGTTTTGAGGTCGTTGATATTGGCATTAATAATTCCGTGGAAGATTATCTGGCCGCACTGGAAGAACACAATCCTGATATTCTGGGTATGTCGGCTTTG
Organism: Gammaproteobacteria bacterium; assembly: GCA_002731775.1. GTDB lineage: Bacteria > Pseudomonadota > Gammaproteobacteria > Pseudomonadales > Pseudohongiellaceae > UBA9145. Next base: position 5,746 of record PCCP01000006.1, on the reverse strand, counting down.
CTGACAACCACGATGCCTTATATGAAAGTGGTGATTGACGAATTGGTTCGGCTGAATATTCGAGATGATTATGTTGTGCTGGTAGGGGGCGCGCCATTGAACGAAGAATTCGGTCAGGCGGTTGGCGCCGATGGTTACTGCCGAGATGCGGCGCAGGCTGCCCAGATGGCACCGCTACTGCTTCACAATCGCCGAGCTTCCCGTGCCTAGCCCAATCCTTGTTATTGCCTGTGGGGCACTGGCTAATGAGATCCAGGCACTCAAACGTCTGAATCACTGGCAACATCTGCACCTACAATGCATGGACGCCAGTCTGCATAACAGGCCGGAACAGATAACAGAACGCCTCAGAGAAAAAATTCGGGCCCAGCGTGCGCATTATCAGCAGATATTCATTGGTTATGCTGACTGCGGAACCGGTGGGGCGCTTGATCGCATGCTCCTTGAGGAGTCGTTAGAAGGGCAGATTCATCGCCTGCCTGGAGCGCACTGCTATGAATTTTATGCAGGCCACAGGGAGTTTGCTGAATTACAGGAGGCCGAATTAGGCACGTTTTATCTCACCGATTTTCTTGTTCGGCATTTTCAATACCTCGTTATTGAACTGTTGCAACTTGATCAGCATCCGGAATTACAGACCACATTTTTTGCCGGATACCATAAGCTGGTTTACTTATCCCAGACTCACGACCGTTCTCTGCTGAGGCAGGCAAAGGAGGCGGCGCAGAGACTGGATCTCGAATTTGTGCAGGTTCATTCAGGATATGGCTTGCTTGAAATCGAATTGAAAGAACAGTTGGGGAGGGTGGATGAGAGTCAAAAGCACGTTCGTTTACTGGCGTGATATCCCTTCCCAGGTGATTGTCCAGCGTGGTCGGATCAGAGCTAAAGTGTTGTTAAGCCATCGATTTCAGGCGGCTGTTGATCGAGCAGCCATGCGAGCGGGCAAGGGCAGTAGTGATGCCTATTTATCGGAGTGGCGTCGACAAGCATCATTTGAAGAGACCGAAGACAGCGCCGAAAACCTGGCGAAGACCTATGCGGACCGGTTTGAGACCGAATATACCGATGAACGCCTGCTCAAACTGATTCAAGGTAAAGGTCAGGTTAAGCAGTAATATATTCTTTTTGTTCACTCCATAAATAGAGGAATAGCAACATGACGGAACTGATTCTAAGTTCGTCCTCAAAAGAAGTGCGAATGGGCTTCGGGCTTCCATTTGTGGTCATAGGGGAGCGTATTAATCCGACTGGTAGAAAAGCGCTGGCAGCTGAAATGAAGCGTGGCGATTATAGCCGAGTGGAAGCTGATGCGCTGGCTCAGGTTGCCGCAGGGGCCCATATGCTCGATGTCAATGCCGGCATCCCGCTGGCAGATGAACCTGCCATGCTCAGGGATGTAGTGCAGTTGGTTCAATCAATAACAGACGTCCCTTTGTCCATTGATTCTTCAATTGTTGCAGCACTTGAGGCAGGGCTGTCGGTTTACCAGGGAAAACCGCTGGTCAATTCAGTGACTGGCGAAGAGGAGCGTCTTGAGGTCGTGTTGCCACTGGTCGCGAAGTATGGCGCTGCGGTTGTGGCGATCTCCAATGATGAAACCGGCATATCAGAAGACCCCGACGAACGCTTTAAAGTGGCTAAGAAAATAGTTGAAAGGGCTGCGGACCATGGCATTCCGAGAAGTGATGTCGTAGTGGATCCTTTAGTGATGCCCATCGGTGCCATTAATTCTGCAGGTTTACAGGTGATGCACCTGGTTCGACGCCTGCGCGATGAATTGCAGGTAAATACCACCTGCGGCGCTTCCAATGTCAGTTTTGGACTTCCTAATCGCAATGGTGTTAATTCTGCTTTCCTGACCATGGCGATGGCTGCAGGCATGACATCGGCGATTACCAGTCCATTACACCCGGAAGTTATGCAGGCCGTGTTAGGCGCTGACGTGATGATGGGACATGACCCTAACTGCGAGCGGTGGATTCGCCAGTATCGTGATCCAACAACGGTTCGTGCAGATCGCGGCAGACGCAGCAGAGGTCGCAGGCGACCTTAAATTTCAGCCGGGAAAGTTTAGAGTTTTGGTGACTGTTTGAAACAAGACGAAAAAAAAATAGTATTTACACCATCCGGGAGGCGCGGTCATTTCCAGGTGGGAACTCGCCTGTTGGATGCTGCCCGGAGTCTGGGNGTNGATGTCGATTCGGTATGCGGTGGCAGGGGCATTTGTGGCCGTTGTCANGTTCTGTGTACAGAAGGTGATTTCGCCAAGCATGGTATCAGCTCTCGGCCGAGCCATCTTTCNCCCCGGGGTGCTGTCGAGGCNAGGTTCAGTGAAAAACGTCATNCNCTGGAAGGTAATCGAAGGTTGAGCTGCCAGGCCCTGGTGACCGGNGACCTGGTNATCGATGTGCCGCCAGAAAGCCAGATGCATCGCCAGGTGGTCCGTAAACANGCTGAACATCGAGACATTACCCTGGACCCGCCGGCGCATCTGTATTTTGTCGAGGTGAGACCGGCGAATCTCGAAGAACCGGATGGCGATCTGCAACGCTTGTATGAGGCGCTGTCAATGGAATGGGGTTTGCAGGACCTGGTCTGTGACCGATCGGTACTGGTGCGATTACAACAAACGTTGCGGAAGGGGCAATGGAAGGTTACCGTTGCAGTCAGTCAAAATTCCCTCATTACTGCTATCTGGCCCGGTTATCATGAGGCTATTTATGGTGTGGCACTGGATATCGGTTCGACTACGATCGCAGGCCACCTGTGTCACCTAACCACGGGTGAAGTTGTCGCCACAAGTGGCATCATGAATCCACAGATTCGCTTCGGCGAAGATTTAATGAGCCGTGTCTCCTACCTGCTGATGCACCCGGAAGGGGCCCAGGAGATGACGCAGGTGGTTCGAACCGGTATTAATCAGTTGATAGCCGCCGCGGCCATAGAGGCCGGCATCGATCAAATCGATATCGTCGAGATAAGCATTGCTGCAAATCCCATTATGCATCATTTGTTTCTAGGGCTGAGCCCAGTGGAATTAGGCTCTGCGCCATTTGCACTGGTGACTGATCAAGCCATTAATTTAGCTGCCAGAGATCTTGACCTTGAGGTTAACCCGGGGGCGCAGGTGTATGTGCTGCCCTGTATCGCCGGGCACGTTGGCGCGGATGCGGCTGCTATGGTGCTTGCCGAGGCGCCTCAGCAGAGTGAGGGGGTGTCTCTGGTGGTGGATGTTGGCACCAATGCTGAAATCATTCTGGCGATCGAGGGTAAGTTACTGGCTTGTTCAAGTCCCACCGGCCCAGCATTTGAAGGAGCACAGATAAGCTGTGGCCAGCGCGCCGCGCCAGGGGCCATTGAGCGAGTCAGAATTGATCCGATCACACTGGATGTTCGGTTTCGTGTTATTGGCTCAGAACTCTGGTCGGATGAACCCGGTTTTGCCGCATCCATCATTACTTTTGGGATTACTGGGATTTGCGGTTCCGGCATCATAGAAGCAATTGCAGAGATGTATCTCAGTGGAATTATCACCGAGGACGGCGTAGTCGATGGTGCTGTCAGCAAGCAAAGTTCGCGCGTATTCAGCGATGGCAGAACCTGGTCGTTCATGCTTGATGACGGAGACCAGAAAATAATCGTGACCCAGAATGATGTTCGTCAGATACAGCTTGCCAAGGGTGCACTCTATGCAGGGGTTAAGCTGCTTCTCGACCGAGGTGGCGTCGATAGCGTGGACCGGATTCGCCTTGCTGGCGCATTTGGTAGCCATATTGATATTAAATACGCCATGGTGCTGGGACTGATTCCTGATTGTGAGCTTGCTGCAGTGTCATCGGCCGGTAATGCAGCCGGCACCGGCGCCCGGATTGCTTTACTGGACTTGTCGGCGCGAACAGAAATAGCCTCTCTGGTAAGAGAAGTCGAAAAGATAGAAACCGCTATTGAGCCCAGTTTTCAGGCCTATTTTGTGGATGCCATGGCATTCCCTAATAAGCGCGATGAATTCCCTAAGCTGTTTTCGGTAATAACCAGACCGCCATCTAAAACAGCGCTGGCAGATAGCAGCGGTCGAGGTAATCGACGGCGCAGGAGGCCAGTGGCCTGAGACTATGGTTTAATCGTTTAAAAACGTGACCTGGCAGGACAGAAGCGATAATCAGGACAGTAGAGGTGAAGACGTGAAAATAAAATCCCAGGCTAAAGTAGTTGTCATAGGGGGCGGTGTAGTTGGTGTCAGTGCCTTGTATCACCTTGCCAAAAAAGGTTGGGGTGAGCAGGCTGTGCTGCTGGAAAAAGCCGAGCTGACGTCGGGTTCAACCTGGCATGCTGCCGGTTTACTACCTTTATTTAATATGAGCTACAGCGTTGGCCAGATTCATAAATATTCAGTCAACTTATACCAGCAGTTGGAAGCAGAAACAGGTCAGCATGTCGGTTTCAGTCAGGTGGGTAACCTGCGTCTGGCGATGAATGATGACCGCATGGACGAGTACTATCAATATGCTGCAACGGCTCGCACCATTGGCATTAATGTGGAATTCCTGACTCCAGCAGAAATTCACCGACTCTGGCCCTTATGTAATCCGGAAGGCCTGGTTGGCGGCATCTATCACCCCGATGATGGTTATATCCAGCCGGCCGATCTCACTCAGGCCCTGGCTAAGGGGGCAAGGGCTAAGAACGCAACGATATATCGCAACACCTCGGTTGTGGCAATAGAAAGAGGCTTCTCGGATAATTGGATTGTTACCACAGACCAGGGTGACATCAGTTGTGAGCACGTTATCTCGGCCACCGGGAATTATGCAAGGCAGACAGGTGCCATGGTCGGTTTGGATATTCCCGTGATTCCGGTTCAACACCAGTACATCGTTACCGAACCTCATCCTGAATTGCAGGCCAGACATTCCCGGGGACAGTCGGAACTGGCCGTTCTTCGTGAATCAGACGGCTCCTGGTACTTGCGCGAGGAGAACGGCGGTTTCATTCTGGGGCCCTATGAAAAAGGTGCGCCTGCCTGCTATGTGGATGGCCCTGACCCGCGGGCCGAATATGAACTCTTTCAGGAAGATCTGGACCGCCTGGCACCCCATATAGAATCCGCGATGGCGCGGGTGCCAGCTTTTGCAGAGGTTGGCATCAAGCAGGTTTACAATGGAGCGATCGCCTATACACCCGATGGTAATCCTATAGTGGGACCGGCATGGGATAGAGAAAATTACTGGTTAAGCGAAGGTCACAGCTTCGGAATTACCGCCGCTGGCGGCGCTGGCTGGCAACTGGCTGAATGGATCGTTGAAGGAGAACCGACCATCGACATGCTGGGCGTTGAACCGAGAAGGTTTGGTGATTATGCAAATAAAGATTATTTGATTGAAAAGAATGAAGAGGCCTATGCCAGTGTCTTCGTTATTCACTATCCTGATGAAGAGAGACCGGCGGCTCGACCGCTGCGAACGGCACCGTGTTATGACCGGTTAAAGTCGATGGGTGCGGTGTTTGGCCAGAAGTTTGGCTGGGAAAGAGCGAATTGGTTTGCTGCCAATGGCGAAGCGGCTGAGGATCACTGGTCGTTTAAGAGGTCCCGATGGTTCGATGCCATTAAGCAGGAAGTCCATAATGTAACTCATAACGTTGGTCTGCTGGATATGACCGCATTTGCCAAGTGCCGAATCTCGGGGCCTGGTGCCGAAGCCTTCCTGGATTATTTTGTTGCCAACAGATTACCCAGAAAAAAAGG
>PCCP01000005.1 GCA_002731775.1 Gammaproteobacteria bacterium | reverse complement strand
GACCTACACCTACAAACAAGAGGTCGCGACTCGACGTCACGAGCGGCGTCTGATCCCCTGGAAAATTTTTCACGCGATTGATGGTCCTGTTTTCATCGTCTGCATTGAGCAAGATCAATGGGAGAGGCTGTTGGAATTTATGGGTAATCCGGATTGGTCATTACTTGATGTTTTTGTCGATCAAACCAGCCGCGCCGAAAATCAAGATATGGTGCATATGTTTGTTCAGGAATTCGTGGGTACCTGGCATGCGATGGATTTTTACCACGAAGCACAAAAGCACCGGGTCTGCGTCGCGCCTGTGATGAGTGTATCTGCACTTGAGGGCACCCAACATCTACTCGAACGCGACTTCTTTAACGATGTGCAGGGGACGAAATACTTAGCGGCCGCCACACTGCGCAACTCAGGTAGAGCCGGTAATCTACTGGCTGCCCCGCAGATCGGCGCGCACACCCAGGAAGTTCTGCGCGAGGCCCGTGCAACCCAGGTGGGCGGTGCTACTTCAAGCAGTCATTCACGGCCCAGGGGAAACCATCTTGATAGCAGTAAGAAACCCCTGGATGGCATTCGTGTACTCGACATGACCTGGGCCTGGGCGGGGCCTTTCTGCACCATGAATCTTGGCCACATGGGCGCTGATGTAATACGCCTTGAATCGGAAGTGCGCCCTGACCTTTATCGTCGCCTGTCTATCTTCCCCGCCGACATGGACGAGGGTATCAATCGTTCGGGTATGTTCAACCAGTGGAATCAGGATAAAAGTAGTATCGGCGTCGATTTGAGTAAGCCCGCTGGCATTGAACTGGTTAAGTCGCTGGTGGCGGAGGCCGATGTACTGGTGCAGAACTTTGCCACCGGCGTCATGGAGCGACTTGGGCTCAGCTACGACGTGCTGGCAGCGATCAACCCTCGGCTGGTCATGGCCAGCGTTAGTGGTTATGGCCAGGTTGGGCCCTGGAAGGAGTACATTGGCTATGGCCCGGCCATGCCACCCCTCACTGGGTTGTCTGCCGCAACAGGTTATGTTGATGGCGCGGCACAGGAAATCGGTTTGTCGATGCCCGACCCTACGGCAGGGATCACTGCCGCGTGGGAGATCGTCGCCGCGATCACACGGCGTGATCAATCGGGTAGGGGCGACCACCTCGACGTCTCACTCTGGGAGGCAACGGCCGTGTTAAACATGGAAGCCTGGATGCAGTATGCACTCACGGGGACTGAGCCGAAGCGACAGGGCAATGGCAGCCAGGCCATGTGTCCGCACGGTATATTCCCTTGCCGCAGCAACAATGATGAAGAAAGCTGGATCGCCATCGCCTGCGAGAGTGATGAGCTGTGGCAAAAATTTGCGCCTTGTCTTTCAGATGAGTTACTGACCGATCAACGATTTACCTCGTTCAAGGCGCGTAAGCAAAACGAACAGGTATTAAATGAGACCATCTCTGTCTGGACGGCCACACAAGATAGGTATGAGTTAGCGAATCACCTGCAATCGGTGGGCATCGCGGCTTATGCTGTGATGACGACGAAAGATATTGTAGATAACAGACAACTCAGTGCCCGGGGCTTTATTGAGCGGCTGGATCATCCGGAAGTTGGTCGACGAGCCCACACCGGGATCCCCTGGCGATTTCGACACCGGAAGAATGGTGTACAAAAACCTGCGCCCTGTTTAGGGGCAGATACTGTCAGCTGTTTACGTACACTTCTGGCGATGGATGACGCCCAGATCGAACGCCTCATCAAGGATGGCGTCGTGTCAGCGGGCGGTCGCGAAGGCATTAAATAGGCAAGGGGAATTCGACACGCAGCTGTGAATATTCTTCGGATAGAGGCTGGCGCAAGCCTCTGATTCACAGACGATGGAGAGTGCTGCCAAGCCTGCCAGGGGCGGTAACCGCGCCTAGGCGTTAAGCGGGTGAAGGATGCCGTGATTATCTAAGCGGTCCAGCACCGCTTCAATGCCAGGGATGACCGGGACACTGCGTGCCAGGGTGGCGAACATTTTGGCATAAAGCGCCTCTACCCAATCGTCCGGAATTTTCGCGCCCATGGCCTGCGCTTTAATACCCGCGCCAGCCAAGGTGCCGCCGCTGAATATCCTTACTCTGACCCCAAAATTACAGTTTCTTGCGCGAGGTGCCGTACTTGTCGAGAACAGCCTGGATACTGCCCGTTATCATCGTCACGGTAATGTCTTCAACCAGCTCGCGATCTGTCCCCTCGCGGATCAAGTAATGGCCACCAGCGGCCGGTAAACCAAAGGAGATATCCAGCACAGCTTTGGCTAAACCCAATTCCAGGTCGTAGTTGTTGTGCAGAATGTCGGCCAGGTAATTAACCGCGCTGCTCCGATTGTATTCGGTTGGGTCGCCATGATCTGCGAAACTGGGTTCTGCTGACAGTCGCTCCAGTATCAGGCCGCGCTGATCCATGTAGTTCATGTAAGCGCCCGTAATCAGCCTGATCATTTCCGCAAAAGTGCCTGCCTGCTCCGCCGCCTCGATTTGCTGGTTTCGCAAACGGCGGTATTCGCGTTTCAATAAAGTGCTGAGCACGTCCTGCAAATTTGGATAGTAGGCGTATATCAGGGACTTGCTTACACCGGCCTCTCGCCCCAGCCGCTCCATGCTCACTGCCGAGACACCTTCTTCGGCAACCAGGTCCGCCGCCGCATCCAGAATCAGTTCTTTACGAACCTCAGGTTCCAGTCGAGTCCGGGCGGGCTTGATTGGTTCGGCTGGAGTTTTTCTTCGTGGCTTTATTTTAGGCATGGAGGAGCAAGAGTGCGCTTTAGTGTCTGGACAATCTGCAGTGTATTATGATGTTGACGTTTTTTGCAATAAGGTAGAAAGAAGCATGACTTCGTTCGTTGAGCGCTACTTCGAACTGGGCGATATTAGGCTGCACTATGTTGAAGGGGGCCAACTCGATGGAACCGCACCCTTAATCCTGTTCTACCACGGCTTCCCTTCTTTCTGGTATTCGTTTCACCTGCAAATGGAAGCCTTTGCCGATGATTACCATGTAGTTGCGGTTGATGGGCTGGGTGCCAATCTATCCTCACGGCCTGCTGACCTTGAGCACTACAAGATAGAAAACCTGGCGAACCAGATTGACGAACTTGCGCTGCATCTGGCGGGTGATGAAAAGTTTTATCTGGTTGGCCATGACTGGGGTGGTGCCCTGGCCTGGGCTTATGCACAGCAATATCCAGCGCGACTCAAGAAACTTGTTGTATTAAGTGCACCGCCCTACAACCAGCTCTTGTCGATGCTGCAAACCAACGCGACTCAGCGTGAGCGATCTTCCTATATGTACTCCATGAGGGACGGCGATCTGAATCGCAGCATGACCCAGAATAACAACCAGCGGGTTTGCGATAACATTTGCATGGGTCTTAGCAAGCTTCCACACTTCAACGAAGATATGGAGCGGGCGTTTCGTCAGGGGCTGGGCGTGCCGGGTGCCATAGACGCAGGTATTAACTGGTATCGAGCCAACATTCCGCCGGTCGATGCAATTACTGATGAGGACTTCTGGCCCGGTAAGCATGCCAGCACGTCGGTGCCATCCCTGTTAATTTGGGGAGGCGCGGATCTGACGTTTGTATCGGAATTTATCGATGATCTGGCCGACTACGCGGAAAACCTGAGTGTTCACCACCTCCCCGAAGTGGGTCATTCACCGATGCTCGAGAAACCTGTCGAGGTGAACTCGGTCATTCGCCGCTTTCTGGATACCGGGGCAGGCTAGACAGTTTTCCAAGTGATGTTTTTCAGATGATCAATCGATAGCTGGTTATCGTTCAGTTGCACCAGGCTAAATCGATTGCCATCAGGATCGGCGGCGTAAGCCTCAACACCAATTGGTGTGGCAAGCGGCTCGCTCGAAAATTTTACGTCTTTGGCTTTAAGTCGCGTAATCTCTTTCGCCATGTCTGACACTTCAAAGGCAAACTTGTTGTAGCCCACTTTTTCAAACGGTCGCGCTGCGCTGGTATCAGGGGTCACAGGGTTAACAAATTCCCAGATTTCGAGCACCATGTTCGCAACATTGAACCACGCGGCCCGCATCCGTGCGCCTTTAAGCCCCGTCACCTCGTCGACCCTGGGCCCTGTGGCTTTATTCACTCGACGATAGGGCGCGATGCCAAACACGTTCGAGTAAAACTCAACAAGCCTGTCAATGTCATGGCTGACCAACGCAACATGGCCGATCCATACCTGCCCTTCGAACGGGGGCCGATCAACCTGCTCTACTTCATACATGGTCTTGTTTGTATCTCTTAAGTACGCGTAGTGAACGCCATACCCGCCCAGGTCAACCGGGCCTTCACCCCAGGACACGGCCGTGGCTCCCGCATCCTTGAAGCCGTTGTACATGAGGTGTTCACTGGGTGATTGAAAGCACAGATGGGTGAAACCTGGCCCTTCAACCGGCACGGGTTCGCGTGTCTGGCTATCGAATTGCATGAGTTCCAGGTACGCATTGGGGCCCTTCATGATCGTTGATGCGGATGGCGCTGACGAAGCGATGCCCGTACCGCTGAAACTGCCTTCACCCACGCGGGTCAAGTTTGCGGCATCTTCAAGGAATCCTGAAGCTGCCGCGACATCGGCCACGGAAATACCAATGTGATGAATACCCTTGATTGCTGTGCCGCTTGTCCTGATATCCTCTGCAGTATTCGCCATCGTACTCAACGTATTTTCAATATTTGCGGTCAGACTATTCCCTATTGACGAACATTACAATAGAGTTGGTGGCAGCAACGGCATCACAGTTCCCAGGATTAGCCTTCAACCTGTTATTCACCGACACTCCGTTGCGGTAATCGGCGTGTTCTAAATCATTCACAAATAAAATTTATGCGTCTCAAGTATTATTGGGCAATCAAAACAAAAGCAAACTCAGGAGAATATCTATGGCACCAATACCTCAAGGTGGAACAGTCGCGGTAACGGGCAGCGCGGGATTTATTGGCGGCTGGGTCGTCCGGCAACTGCTGGACGAGGGCTATCGGGTGCGTGCTTGCGTTCGTGATTTAAACGACGAAGACAAGACGTCATTTCTTAAGGCCATGCCGGGCTACGCTTCCGGTCGTCTGACACTACATTCGGCGAACCTTGATGAAGCTGGCTGTTTTGATGAGATATTCAAAGGTTGTCACGGCGTCGCGCACTTGTCTCATGTTTCTAGTTACGATGATATGGACTATGTCAAAATGGTTTGTGATCACGTCATCAACAGCGTCAACCTGTCAGAAACTGTCAACCGTGTGGTTGTGACCTCTAGTATTGCGGCTGTTATTTCCGAGTCGGATATGCAAGAACTTGTCCGACGTCCAGTCCTCTATGAAGACAGATACCCTGATGAACAAAACCCCAAACGCCAGGCCAATCGTGGTCAGGGCTATTCAATGGGCAAGGTGCTCGCTGAACGTGCCTTCGCTGATGCCGCCGAGGAAAGTGGACGCTGGGACGCTATCACCTGTTGTCCCGGTGACAACGTTGGTCCTATCCAGTCAGCACACCAAAAGAACTCTGGGCCGTGGCAACACAACATCGAGACAATGCTTCTTGGCAAGTACTCACAGAACGTAGTCGGCGCCTATCGCGCATGGTATACCGTCGATGTGCGCGATGTGGCAGAAGCACACATCAGGATGCTCGAAAGCGTTAACGTTAGTAACGGTGAGCGTTTTATTGCCTGGTCAACCGAAACCCGCAATGTCGAAGACGTCTGCGCCAGTATTGACCGTCTGCTTCCGGAACTGGGATTTACTGGTGCGGAACTCGTCGACCCGCTCCCTGAAAAGGTACAAGCGAAAGAGGCTGAATTCAGGGCCATATGGGGGGGCTGTGAACTTCGTAATGATCGCATCCGGGAAACACTTGATATGGAATTTCGTCCGCTGGATGTTTCGATTCGCGACTGTGTGGAATCGCTGATTTCGGTGGGAAAAGTAGCGCCAGTCCGAAACGCCTAAAGCCAAAATAATGAAGTAGAGACAAGAAGCCAGAATATAGAAAGGCGCGAGTGCCGCAGATATCTATCTGCGGTTTCGCCCTATCTGACCGTCACGGTTTGCTTCGAAGTCTACTGTCTCATTTTGCTCAAGTTCCGGCGGAACATACCAGTGTAGTTTCGTCCCGTGGTAGGCACGCCACACAACCTGGGCAACCTCGGATGGTGCAATGGTTCTGCTAGCGTCTGTTCTGTCCGCGTTTCTTTTGGGTGTTTTTGCGAAAGTAGCCACAGCTTTGCCATCGACGTATCTGTTACTGCCCCACAGTGCTGTATCAATAATGCCGGGCATGACATCTGCGGCTCTGACAGCATATCGTGCCAGCTCAACACTCATCGCATGGGTAAAACCTTTGACCGCGTATTTTGTGGCGCCGTAAACCGCCATTCCGGGTGTACCGAAGATGGCTGCCGATGAAGATGTGGTAAAGCAAAGTGAGTTTTCTGTCTTCTTTAAGAGGGGAATCGCAGCGTAGGTGCCATTTAGGACGCCGATCAAATTGATATTGACGATGTCCATGATCTTGTCAAAAGGCATTTCATCAAAATACCCCCCGACGGTGATTCCCGCATTGTTGAACATAAGGTCTAAACGACCATCTGTTTGTTCTGCAAACAAAGCAAGCGCGGTATCAAAAGCTTCTTTGTCACGCACGTCTAGATATGCTGTGCAACATCGATCACCTAGCGTCTTGCCAAGATCCTGCAGGGCATCGTGATCAACGTCGAAGCATCCGACAAACCAGCCTTTGCTATGGAAAAGCTCTGCCGTGGCGCGCCCAATGCCGCTGGCAGCGCCGGTGATAAAAATCGATTTGTGTTCCATGGCGTCCTATTCTCGTCTCGCTGTATTGAGGATGGGGATTGTAAACCACATTTTTCAAAAGAACGGTCAAGTACTGCAATTAATGATTTCGTTGAAGATTAAAGCGCTCGCCCTTTTGAGCAGCGCGGTTGAGTTCACCAGTGGTGACCGAGCATTTTTGTAGGTTCTTCATACTATGGTCTTCAATCCAAGCAAGTTTTTGTTGCTGGTACCTCGTTCAGGGATCGAATTTTCACTGTAGCCTATTGATAGCTACGACAGTGGGCCTGATAGGCGACTAATAATAACCCCACTGATGCCCCGAGCGATTCATCATTCTGCAGAGCTGCAGCGAGCGAAAAGTAAAATGTGACAAGCTGGCCAGTTGCCGTTTACCCTGGCACTTTACTCCGACCCCAATAATTCGCGCTCACTCCAACTGCAGGTTAGAATCGGCAGACATGGCGTGGTTGACGAGGGTACCTATGCAGGCAACGGATACATCCCAACGTTATTTGCTGGACGCCTATCTTGGCGAGATTCGCGGCGAAGCGACCTTTCGGCTGCTGGCGGAAGCCCTGCCCGAGCGTGCCAGTGACTTGCACATGCTGGCGGAGGTCGAAAGAGTTACAGCTGCATATTTAAGCCATCATTTGTTGTCCCCCGTTTCAACGGAAGCGGAGGCCGCGTGCCGGGCGGCGGCAAAGAGGCGGGTCGCCGCCATGGCTATCGACAGTTGGGCTGCTTTACTAGAAGGAGTGACACCGATTGTTCAAGCGGCGGTGGAGAAGTTCAAAGCCGCTGAAGCACACGCCCCCAAGGAATTACTCCAGGTTTATCAGGCATTCACCGAGCACGAACTAGTGCTGGCAGACTACTTGCGGCTCGAACAAGATGGGAAGGGCGGTGCGCACGTGCTCGAGAACTATATCAAACGAGTTGCGCCGAAGGCCCCCTAACCCAAAGGTGCAATACCAGCGGGGATGTGTCGAATCGGAGGACATAGCGGAAACAGCATCAGAAAGTTTGCTGTAGTCAGCTTACCGATGGATCGTAAAATCCAAGGGCACGATACATATCAAACCCTGCTATCTGTTTAATCTCTGGCGATAGCTCGGCAAGTCTTTCGACTGGTACGTTCAAATATTGATTTTCTTCCTGCCGCAACCAGCCTGCAGAATAGGTCAGGATCACCCCATAGCGCCAATCCTGTGACGTGTTAGCCCCCGCACCGTGAAGTAGCCCGCCCATCCAGTAGAGTACGGAACCGGCTGGCATCTCTGCCTCGACAATTTCGTCATTGGTGGCTACCCGGTCGTCAGGCCACTGGTGACTTCCTGGCACAAGCAACGTTGCGCCATTATCAGACCGGAAATCTGTCATCGCCCACATGCTGGCAACGATCAGGTTNGGGCGTGGGAGGGGNAANAAGGTGAACGAGTCTTCTTCCCGATGGAGTANCTGGGNCCGCGAACCNGGACCAACTTCCANAGCGGCAGTGACGTGCAACTGATAGCCNTGTTCGCTATTGGGTAACAAAGTGGTTTCACAGACTTTCCGAGAGATCGGNTGGGGGATGAGGTAGTCAGTCACAGTCGCAGAACGTGTCACCAGCGCGGTAATCCGTTTCGTCCGACCTGGGTAAAACTGCGACGGATCATCATCTTCGATAACGCGCGCCCTGCTCATGTGTGGGGCAAGTTCGTCAGTTACCGACTGCCGGAGTGTTGCATCCATCAGCCCGGTCACTACCACGCAGCCAAAATTTTCAAGCGCCGTTGTAATTTCTGTTGCGGGAGTATTTGCAGCGTATCGAGGAATTAACATTAGACTATTTACCTCAGCGATTAACTTTAGATAAAGCGAAATGGCAACGACGGAGGTTTGATACTACCTACAAGGACTTGGATGAGCAAAATTGAGGGTATGCCCATTTTTGACTGATTTCAGAAGCGGGGTTCACGCCGCGGTCTTTAACTTGTTCAAACGGGGTCGCTATTTGGTCTCTGCGCGATTGATCGATATTTCAGATTACATTCCTTTGCGTCCTGGAAAATGCATCGCAGGTTTTCAAGGAGTCCCTGGTGGTTTGGTGGCTTCGGGAAATTAATTTGGCAGTAACCTTTTGATAGCTTCGTCAGTGGCCCTGACCGACCATTGATGTCCCGCGCGATGCATCATGCTGCAGCGATGTAACGCGCGAAAAGTAAAATGTGACAAGCTGGCCCGTTCCGGTTTACCCCGGCAATTTACCCCGGCCCCAATAATCCCGACGCCAGTTATGGGCGCTCTACAACGATGCCGAATGCCTGTGATACGCCGATAATCACAAGGTCACCAACTTTAGTTCGCTGCAGGTTCTCGGGATTTTGCGCGACAAATTCAGTGACCATACCGTCAGACATTTTCAGTTTGAAGGTATTATTTTCGATATTGATGTCTTCAACTACAGCGCTGATCACCACTGTGTCCATCGCGGCAGCCCCGGGCATTTCATTTTCTTTAGCGCGCTCGGTCGCCGCAATCTCTGCCGTTACCGGCTGCAAGTGGTCTGGGTTGGCGTGAACGCTGATTGAAACTTCTTCATACATTTCTGCGAATACACGGTCACCGGCTTCAACCTGAGCGAGATTTCGAACTTCATCTCTTGCCGTGAACGATACTGTCTGGCCATCATCACCAGCCAGGGTGACTTCTCTGGTCTCATGGTCGATGGCGACGACTTCTGCAGAGAAAGTTACCGTCCTGTTGGCTGACATAGAGGGTCTGGTCTGGTCCCCTTCCGCTACAACAAAGGGTGCAGCCAGTGTAAGTATGACGATGGTGGTCAGGGTTCTGAAGAAGTTCATGATTCGTTTTCCTTTGAGTTGGATCGGTGCACATTGTAAATGATTTTCAGTCTGGGAAAAGTGGTTTGCGCTATGAACAAAACGTTGACAGCGCGATCACACACCCAGATAGCCAATGGGCCCCATGGCTACAAGCCGGCAGCAGGGACGGGGGGTAACACCTCGCATCGTGGTTTAATACTGTCGAGCTGCTCCGGCTAACGCAAGACCGAATCTCCGAGGCCCGCCGGCACTCTGGGGCCGCGGAGGTTAGCGTTGTACAGTTGAGCTGCATCCTGATGGGAGCTTCCGCGATATCCTCCAAGGAAGCCGGGTATCGGCTGTTGACCGGTGAGCCGGCCAATAGCCATTCGATGGATGACTAGTCGTCATCATCGTCATCGTCGTGATCATCATTGTGATCATCATCGTGATCATCATTGTGATCATTATCGTGATCATCGTCATGATCATTATTGTCGTCGTGATGATCATTCTCGATTTCATCACCATCGTCGTCATGATCTCGTCCGTCCTTCCCGTCGTCATCGTGTTCGTCTTCACAGGATTTGTTGCTATCAAATTCTATTTCTGCTGCAACAAAAACGCCGCCTGTATAGCGACCTTCAACAACAACTTCTGCATCCAGAACAAGATCCATCTCTGATCCGCATTCAAATACAGTTTCATCTGAGTAGCTGACAGGCTTGAGATTCACCTCAAACAAATTGAGAGCCGGTAATGCTGTAATCAAGCCACGAAGTTTTGCCGACTCAAATTCTTCATCCGTATCAGATTCCAATTCCACCTCGTCTACCTGCCAGGCAAGTTTTGAAGGCGGTGGTGTGGTGGACGAAACTTCGATGAGATCACCAACAAGAATGCCCCTGGCGCCAAAATCGTCCAGATGAGCGTTACCGTAATCAATCGTCAATGACCCAAGTGTCAAAGTACGATTCTCAGCACTCACTGCTGTAACAATACCTTTAACAGAAAAATCCGACCCGGCTTTCTCAAGGTGTACACGGGTGGCTCGGAGCCCACCACCAGAGGTCATATAGCCAGTTACCTCAACAAACTGTCCTGCCGCGAGGTCACCAAGCCCGCCAGGTAGACCGGCACCACTGAAATTCGTACTGGAAGTAGTGGTCACCGTCATACCTAGTACAGTGAAAGAAGCGTTAGCGGCGTCAATTTGAGTGATTGTTCCTTCTACTTCAGCGTCGACAAAGATTCTGTCTGCTACATATCGTGAGGTTTCATTGCTGCGCGTTCCTTCAATTCGCACGATGTCGCCAACCTGTAGATCAGACAGCAGAATTGCAGCGGGTCCATCGTCATCGGTTTCGATCACGGCGCCTGACAGGTCAAATTCAACCTGCTCAACCGTAAATGGGTTGATGCTTGTAATCTCTCCGAAAACAACAATGGATTCATCAGTCGAAACCGGAGGTTCATCACCGTCGGTTGCACCAGATTCGACGGCTATCTCAACGGGCTGAACCTCCGTCTCGTCTGCCTGTTCTGGCGAGGGCGCATGCTCCTGCCGGGCTGTCAAGATGTCTAGAATCACCGCCTGCCAATCTACGTCGTACATTGTTTTGCCCAACGAATAGCCAAATACGCTGGGGCTGAAAATGAAGATGCTGATGCTGATGCAGCTTGCGATAGTAAACTTGTTCACAAATGACGCCTTTTTTAGAGATAATATCCACGTACCACGTACGAGTCTGATTTAGGAAAAATCATTCGACAGAATGCGATTTTTTGGTATTGCCAAGTTAACCGCCTTGACCGCCAGAATCGGCGGATGACTATATACAAGCGCCATCAATTTCCTCCTGACATTATCAGCCATGCCTTCTGGTTGTACTACAGATTCGATTTGAGTCACCGTGATCTCGAAAACTTGCTGGCAGAACGTGGCATCATTGTCAGCCGTGAATCTATTCGGCTCTGGTGCATCAAGTTCGGCGCTATTAATACGCGGCGCTTGAAGCGAAATCCGGGATAAATGCGGTTTAAACTTCCTATCCTCAGCCAATACCTTTTTCAGTGCGCTTCAAGGTGCCTTGCTAATCAAATGCTCGTGAATTCTTTGCTAAATAATTTTTATGGGGATACTTTTGCCATCCAGGGAAAATAGGCATTATTATTCCTATTTTTTCCCCGAGGGGCAGATCAATCGACCAACTCAGCCAACAATGACATGAGCGCAAACTGGCTATAGCTTGCAACCTCAGCCCCCGTCGAATCTGGGCAGGCGTTACGCGCCGTGCACGTATTAGGGTAATTGCTGTCAGATAGGACGTAACCCTGGTTGGCGCTATGTTCGTACTGTGTCTGCACCACCAGGACAAGGTCTTCTGCAGGCCAGACATAGATCTGTTGACCGTTTAACCCCAGCGCTGCAGAGATCGTGACGGGGGGCTCTTGACCAAAGAACGCGCCATTCAAAACCCACCAATGTAAGCCATAAAAGTCAGTTTGTGCAGACAGGCTGGCTTGCACATAGCTGCCAGGCACGATTTGGGTACCGTCCCATTCGCCATTCCGGGCGTAAAGCAGGCCAAATCGAGCCATGTCCAACGGCGTCATATCCAGCCCCATGTAGGTGAGGGGGTTGGTGCCGGTTCGATCCAGCCACATGCCAATCAGGTTCGGGTCGATACCAATTGGCAATAGAATTTTTTCAGTCAGGTAAGCATGCGCATCCATGCCGGTCGACCGTAGGATAATCGGCTCTAAGAGCTGGGATGTCGGGTTTGAGTACTCAAATGTCGTGCCCTGCTCCTTTGTTTTTGGAAAATCGATCGCAAACGTTGATTGATCCGATTCATAGTAAATCCCGCTATCTGCGCCATAACCCGCACGCATTTCCAGGATATCTCGAATGGTGACAGCCGCCTTATCGCTACCTACCCATTCGCTTAAAAACTCACTCGCCGGTTGATCCAG
>PCCP01000036.1 GCA_002731775.1 Gammaproteobacteria bacterium | reverse complement strand
AAACTCGAGAGCCCAGTATTTACGCGATTGGCGATGTAATCGACCGAGTGGCATTAACGCCTGTTGCCTTGGCCGAGGGTGAAATCGTCGTACAGTCGCTGTTTTCCCAATCTAATATAGATATGAATTACAAAAATGTACCTACAACGGTATTCAGCATACCAAGCCTAGGAACAGTAGGGTTGACTGAGAACAAAGCTGTAGAGCTTGATTTAGATGTGGATATATACACAACGACCGTGAACCCTTTGAAACATTCACTTAGTGGGCGGGAAGAACCGGCACTGCTAAAGCTTGTAGTAGATCGGCCAACAGATAGGGTAATTGGTTTGCATATGGTCGGCCCTGACGCAGGTGAACTTGTTCAGGGTTTTGCCGTTGCTATGAATTGTGGGGCTACTAAAGCAGACTTTGATAAAACAGTTGGGATACATCCGACTTTAGCTGAGGAATTCGTGACTATGCGCACAAAGCGCAAAGTTGCGATTGAAGCGGCTTCTAGATAGACTGGAATCGAATTAATTCCGGTAATAGAGATTACCGGAATTAAAGGAAGTGTAGATCGCAGTGGATAAATCTAGTGGTGGTATTGGCCAGTGTCTACCCTTTCAGGGTACACAGCTTTTATGCAAATGTAGCTCCAAAGGTATAGCAACAATCAGTACTTAGAAAGCCGCTATATCTCAAGAGCAAGCAGGAACCTTGTTACTTTTCTATTGCTGAAAATTGGAGTTGAATAGTTTCTTTTGACATATCCCATTTTTCTATACAGAAATTTGTAGCGCCGTCGCTCACATCATCAAGAGAATATACGGTGCCAGTTACACTATTGCCGATATAAACTCCCCTTCTCCGTCCTTCATTTTGGACGCCGTCTTCAGTTACAGCTCTACCAATGCCTACAAACGAACCCATGTTCTCTTGGGTTGAATTCGGTACGAAGTTGTATGTTAACCATACTTTTCCGTAGCGCCCGACGGTTCCAGTAGCATTAACCTGTGTCCCTTCCGGGTTTTGGGTTATGGAAGTTATTTTTAATTCAAAACTATTTATTTCATCCTCTAGTTTGAGTTGGTCTGCAAGTGACATAATTTCAGCTCCTTCGTTGACAAAAATTAAAGCTACACTCTATTTGTGTAGCTGTCCCAACTTTCACATTTGAGCCTTGGATCTGGCCAAGTCTAGTGATAGATTTGAGCCGTGCCGAAGCTAATAATGTTGAGCTGCTCACCAGTAGCAGCCGCGCGTCGATTTAGATCAGACAGCGTCCCGCAGGTTCGCTTCTTGATATGGCTTCGTATGCCGAATCCCTGGGTGCAAACTATTTGATCCCAGATTCTCCTGGATTGGTTGTAGGCGATGATTTCCTGGTCTGTCATCAAGTTAGGATTGACCCATGAAGCGTCGTCAGTAGCACAGGCGCCGAGCAGCACCAGTAGTAATCCTGTGATGGCTGGAATTTTCATTTGCTCTCCATCTATGGACGTAGCCCGCAATCGCGAGGCAAGCCGTTGCCTAGAGAATAAGGATAGCGGTTCTGGATCGTCGTGTGCGAATTACTCATAGTTAAAAGGATCTATCAGAATTGCAAGGCTTGCGCTGATTGTCATCGTACAGCCTCAGTTACTTTATCCTGCGCCGCCGTTTGTCTTTCCAGTTCTCTGGCACCGGCGAGGATTCCTGCCAGCGCATAGTTTCCCTCGTGGCAGGCATACTCATACATGGATTCCCGAGTCGGTCTGGCGTTGAAGATTAATTCCCCGGTGAAGGACTGGCTGAACACGGTGGGATCTTCCACGGTAAAGCGGTAGAGAATTTCGGATATCGATACTCTGTTGAAGCGCTCGGTGACGATCAGGTTTTCAGACGCGCCCCGGAAACTCTGTTGAGGATTAAAGCCCCGGGTTTCTACCACCAGGGTGTCCCCTTCCCAGCGACCAACGGAATCCCCCATCCACTTATTCATGCCGCTCATATGCTCGCTGTTATTCAGGCGGATGATACGTGCGTCATGCGCCATCTCCGCCATGATCATCACGTAATCGTCAGTCTGCACAAACTGGTAGTTGCTGTTGTACATCACCGGCAGCATGGGCGGTCCTGAATGGGAACCGAATGCCAATAGACAGCGTTCAGCAAGCGGTCTGCCCTCAGGGCCATCGGAGCGTCCAGGCGCACCAGGGTCGCGACGGAAGCGAGTGCGCGGATCACCGGCATAGGGTATCTGGCCATCTGCTGGATCGATGATGATGGAGGCGCGGTATTCGCCATCGATCACTTGAATGCGGGTACCCACATCTTTCCAGAATTCGTTATAGCCGTCTTCCGTGTTGCCGTCGTCCCCTGCCTGGGCACCAAATCCAGCGCCCCGATGCGGATCGCTATTGGCATATTCAGCATCCAAGTAAACTTGATTATCTCCCTCCAGGCGCTGTACCTGTTCCTGATTTAAGGCCGGAGTTTCGGCAAACTCCCGGGGCCGGGTGAGTGGTGTCAGGGTTTTGTTCGTCCATATGCCCTGCAGATCGGGTCGGCCGCCGGTAGTTCGTGGAATTTCGATATCCTGAGCCAGGCCCATCCAGGTGCTGAGTGTCACCATGACGGTGGCAATTCCCCAAATCCATGATTTCATCATTTCCCCTTACTCCTTAACACGTACAATGCCTTGTTAATGTAGTTAACTTGCTTCTGACCGCCACTGCCTGCACAGTTGAAGGTAACCTAATGAGGGGTCAATTCAAAGGGGCCTTTAGCGAGCTTTTAGTGCATCCTGGCGCAGAATCAGGATTCCAATGAACCACTCACCCTGGGTCGTCCCAGGAGTGCAGCTGACCCGGGATTAATTCATCCAGAGAGTGGATAATGGCGACTGTAGGAGGTGAAATCTGGCTGACAGACGATGCGGCAAACCGCGTGCTGTTGGAGCAATTAGGCTTACTGCGGGCTATTGCTGAGGCTGGGTCTATTTCTGCGGCGGCGAAAACCCTGGGTATCAGTTACAAGACTGCCTGGGACCGACTGGAACGGCTCAATAACCTGTCCAAATTACCACTGCTCCTGCGCGCCTCTGGCGGTAGTAAGGGCGGAGGTAGCCAACTTACCGACTATGGCCGGCAGTTGCTCGCAGGTTTTGAAGAACTTGAAAAACAACATCAAGAGTTCCTTCAAAGTCTCAATAATCAATTACATTCACTGGACGATGTCAGCGGTTTCATGCGCCACAGCTCAATTCAGACCAGCGCCCGCAATCAATTCCTGGGCAATATCAGCAGCATCGAGTTGGGTGCCGTCAACACCGAGATTTGTGTCAGCCTCTCGGCGACTCTGGCGATGGTCGCTATCGTCACCGAGCGCAGTCGGGAGGAAATGGGCCTGGCTGTCGGCGATTCGATCATGGTGCTAATCAAGGCATCTTCGGTAACCCTCGCGGTGGGCAGTTTTGGCCGCGTCAGCGCCAGGAACAGTTTCAGCGGCCATATCTCCCGTATCGATCGCGGCGCGGTGAACAGCGATATTTCAATCGATCTTGGCGATAGCAAAACCCTCGGAGCCGTCATTACCAATCACAGCGTAGATCAGTTAGAGTTACTCGAAGACCAGGTGGTGACCGCATTCTTCAAGGCATCCAGCGTGGTGTTAATGAAAACCTGAAGCTATCTTATTCCAGGTTTGAGATTCAATCTTTCGACTGAGCCATGGTTAAGCACAACTATGTCATTAAGGCGGCAGATTTGATTTGGGCAAAAACCTGTTGCCCGGGGGCTAGTTCCAGCAGCTGCACCGAGTATTCCGAGACCTTGGCCAGCAGCGTCTCCCCGCCTATATTCAGCTTGATGCTACGGCTACCCTGGCGTATTTTCTCAGAAATATCGACGATCTGCGCCGGCAGCACATTGAGGATGCTGCTTTGCTGGGGCCGCTGCAGGCACAAACTCACGTCCCGCGCCCGAATCCTCAACCTCACCGGAAGTGCCGCATGGACATCGACACGGGGAATGTGCAAAATCTCTCCGCCCCTGCTGACGAGGCTGGTCAGGTGCGGCAGCTCGTGATTATCCACCGTACAATTAAACACACTGAAAGCCTCATCAACCTCGTTCAGCGGGCTGTCGACTCGCCCCAGGACTTCGCTGAGACTGCCGAACGCGGTGACCCTGCCCTCCTCCATGAGCACCAGGTGATCTGCCAACCTTGCCACTTCTTCGGTGGAATGCGAGACATAAAGTACGGGAATTTCAAGCTCTTGGAAGGTTTTTTCCAGGAAGGGCAGCAAGGATCTGCGGGCCCTGTGATCCAACGCCGACAGCGGCTCATCCATCATCAGCATTACCGGAGAAGCCATCAGGGCGCGGCCGATGGCCACCCTCTGTTGCTCACCCCCGGACAGGCTGCGGGGGTCTCGATGGAGCAAGCTGTCTAATTCCAATATGGTACAAATATGCTCTAAAGCAGCGGCTTGAGGAACTTTTTTGTTTTTCTTCCAGTCTCTAACTCTGCTGCTGCCGAATACCAGGTTTGCCCGCACATCCAGATGGCTGAATAGGCTCGGCTCCTGGAAAACCAGGCCGATATGCCTGTTTTCCGCGGCCACAAAGGTGGATTCACTCTGCCAACAGCGGCCATTGACGCGCAAACTGCCGGTTGCGCCAGGCTCGAGGCCGGCAATAGCTCGCAACAGCGTGGTCTTGCCGCCACCGGATTCACCGAAAATGCCCGTCACCCCGGACGCTGGTATCTGGAACCGTGCCTTGAGGCTGAATTCCGCTTTGTGCAGGCTTAAATCGACCTCAATCATGGTTCAGCCCCGGGAAAGAAAAAGTGCGCGTTTATTCAAGGTGTAGACCGTCAGCAGCACCAGGAATGAAAAACACAGTAGCAAGCCGGCCAGCAAGTGTGCCTGGCTGTACTCCAGCGCTTCGACGTGATTATAAATGGCAATTGACAGTACCTGGGTTTGCCCCGGTATGTTGCCACCAATCATCAAAACCACGCCGAATTCACCCATGGTGTGGGCGAAACCCAGCACAATAGCAGTCAGGTAGCCGATTTTTGACATCGGTAGCACAATATTCAGAAATCGATCCAGCGGCCCAGCCCCTAATGTAGCCGCCACCTCCAGCGGTCGCCTGCCGATGGCGATGAAACTGGTCTGTAGCGGTTGCACCACAAATGGCAGGGAGTAGATGACAGAGCCCAGCACCAGGCCAGAAAATGTAAACGCGAGGGAGGGTAAGCCCAGGAAATCGAGACTTGAGCCGATAGGCCCGCTGGGCGACAGCGCCAGCAGCAGATAAAACCCCAGTACGGTTGGCGGCAAAACCAGGGGCAAGGCAATTAGCGCCTCCACCACACTCTTGCCACGGATCCGAGTTTGTGACAGCCACCAGGCCAGTGGTGTGCCCAGGCATAGCAGGATCAATGTGCTGACTCCCGCTAGCTTCAAAGTTAGAGTAAAGGCTGTAAAATCAGTAGCTTCAAGCATAAAATTCCAGTTTTATCTTACCTTTGCGGCAGCCCATAGCCGTGCTGCTGTAGAATTGGAGTCATGGCCGCGCTCTGGAGGAATGAAAACAGGGCCCGGGCACCGGCTTTGTTGCTGAGTAATACCATTTCCTGGTTGATAGGCCGGTAGTAATCCAGTGGTATGCGCCAGCTGCTATCGGATTGGCCCAAGGCGATGGCCTGGGACAGCGCTACGAATCCGAATTCGGCATTGCCGGTGTAGGCAAACTGAAAGGCCTGGCTTACATTTTCGCCTATCACCAGTTTCACCTGTAGCTGGTCGTATACCCCCAGTTTCTTCATCACTTCGACTGCCGCTCGTCCGTAAGGCGCCAAATCGGGATTTGCCAGCGCCAGTCGGCGCAGGCCATTGCGCTCATGCAGCAGCAGGCTGGTTTCTGTCAGTGGCGGATGTGGACGTCTGCTCCACAGGATTAACTGGCCGATGGCGTACACATGGCGCTGCCCTATGTCTACGTGGCCCCGTATTTCCAGCTGCCGGGGACGTTCTGTGTCGGCCGAGAGGAAGAGGTCAAACGGCGCCCCATTGATAATCTGGGCGAAGTGCTTGCCGCTGGATCCGTTTATTATGTTGATCTGGTGGCCCTGCTCGGCTTCGAAGCGCTGTTTCACCACCTTCATTGCGGTGGCGAAATTTGACGCTACCGCCACATTAATGGTTTCAGCGCCGGCGTGGGTACCCATGGCGGCGAGCACAAATAGCCCAACCCCCATTATTCGGCCTGTTAAAATCTTGCAACACATTGATTAGGTGAGATTCCTCAATACCGTTATATAAATGATTACATAACGCTGAGCATAAATGAAGAGATCGGGATGACAAGCTTTTCAGATCGTTACCATACTTTCCGGCGACAGTGGTTCCGGGCATGGCGCTGGAGCGGGACCGGGCCTGGTCTGTGGGTGCTAACGGTAAAGAAACTGGTACAGGTTCCGACTACCTAGAATGAACTACTAATTACCTGCCCGGTGGTCGCTAAGCGGGTATTTGACTTCAATATATATTTCTTTATTATCTTTAAATAATAAACAGATAAAGTGCAAACTTAATGTCAGACATTCAAACCCCTGCCGCTTTCTTTGATACCCTGGAAGCAACCCGAAATCCATTTAAATACCCGGTGCTGAGCCTCGATCACCTGCTCGATGATGCCGGCGAGGATGCCTTGGCCGACTACCAATGCGCCAGCGAGTTCATCTATAGTTACCGCGGTAGTGCGGACACCTACAGCACCTATCGACGGGAAATCGAACATTTTCTCCACTGGTGCTGGCTGATTGAAAAAAAATCCTTACATCATATAGTTAGGGAGGATATGGAAAATTATGTCGAATTTTCCAAGCAACCTCCCCGGAGTTGGATTGGCAGCAAGAATGTGCCCCGCTACCTCGAACGGGAAGGATTGCGCCTTCCCAACGATGAATGGCGCCCCTACGTGCAGGCTACAGGCGAGCACGTGATGTCCCAGTCCGCCATACAGTCCCTGTTCAGCGTCCTCAGCAGCTTCTTTAACTTCCTGTTGCAGGAGCAACGAATTTCCGCCAATCCGGTGTCGCAAATGCGGCAGAAGAGCAAATACCTGCGCAAACATCAAAATCAGGGCAAAATCCGCCGTCTATCCCCGCTGCAATGGGATTACGTTATTGAAGCCGCCGAGAAGATGGCCTCAGAGCACCCTCGGGAGCATGAGAGAACGCTGTTTGTAATGAATGCCCTCTTCGCCATGTACCTGAGAATCTCGGAACTGGTAGAAACTCCGCGCTGGCAGCCTCAGATGGGGCACTTTCAGGCAGACCAGGAAGGCAACTGGTGGTTTAACACCGTCGGCAAGGGTAACAAGGAGCGGGAAATCTCCGTCAGCGATGCGATGTTGAAGGCCCTCAAGCGATACCGTCAATCCCGGGGACTACCGGCCTTACCCGCACCGGGAGAGGCCAGCCCCCTGGTACACAAGACCCGGGGCAAGGGTGGTCTCACCAGTACCCGACAAATCCGGGGAATCGTGCAGAAATGCTTCGATATAGCGGCTGCGACGATGCGTGCCGAAGGCTTCTGCGAAGATGCCGACCGCCTGGCGCTGGCAACGGTGCACTGGTTGCGCCATACAGGCATTTCCGAAGATGTTAAACATCGGCCCCGTGAGCATGTTCGAGACGATGCCGGGCACGGTTCCAGTGCGATCACGGATCTATACATCGATGTTGAGCGGGCCGAGAGACACGCCTCCGCCAGGCACAAACAAATTCGTTAAGCAGGCAGTTTAATCTGGGTATATTCCAGACTTAAAATAGCGGGAAATTACTTCTATTGAGTTCGTATATCACTTAGTCTCTATAGTGCTCAACTGCGGTGAACAAAAAGCGCCACTTTTCCTGTCACCTCAGTGAATAGAACATTTGCTAATGCGGTTTTAATCAGTGTGGGGTCTTATGAAGTTTTGCAGTCGTGAATATGGAATCAACCACAGTCTCAAGATTGTGGTGCTGTCGGTCGCCAGCTTTATAGCCACCTCGGTGATCGCCCAGGAAGATCTGACCCAGTTAAACACCGTGCTTGATATCGATGCACTCTATCATCCTCTGCTCAGTCAGAAGGTGCATGGAGAAACGGCAGTCAGCCTGCTACGGGAGTTGCAAACCAAGCATTATGCCGCGGTAGAAATTGATGACAATTTTTCATCCATTGTCTTTGACAGCTACCTCGACAGCCTGGACGGATCCCACTTGTATTTTCTCAAGGCAGATGTCGACGAACTCAGTAATTACCGCTACACCCTGGACGATACCCTCGAGGATGGGAGTGTCGAGCCAGGTTTCGATATTTACAATTTGTACTACAAGCGCATCATCGAAAGGATGATTTATGCGATCGATCGAATCGAAAATCATATTCCCGAGATGGATTTCACCATCGATGAATACATCGAACTGGATCGGGAGGAAGCGCCTTATGCGGCCTCGGTAGCAGCCCTGGATGAAGTTTGGCGTCTTCGAATCAAGAACAGTGTGTTGAGTCTGAAACTGACCGGCGACAGCAACGATGAAATAAGAGAGAAACTGTCGAAGCGTTACCGTAGTCAATTGGGCCAAATTCTGAAAACCAATGACAAGGATATATTTCAAACCTATCTCTCTAACGTGGCCAAGGCGGTGGATCCTCACACCGCCTATTTCTCTCCCCGGGACTCAGAAAATTTCAATATGGGGCTATCGCTGTCACTGCAGGGAATCGGCGCGCAGTTGACCACGGAGGAGGAGTACACCAAGGTCGTCGAGCTCATCAAGGGCGGTCCAGCCGAGCGTGGTGAGGAATTAAAACAAGGAGATCGAATCATTGCTATTGGCCAGGGCGTCGATGGCGAACTACAAGACGTAGTCGGTATGCGCCTGGACGATGTTGTTGCCCAGATTCGTGGAGAAAAAGGCACGGTGGTTCGCCTTAATGTGATCTCCGCTGATGCCGTCAGCGAGACCAGCGCGAAGGTTGTGAGAATTACCCGCGATACGGTTAAGCTTGAAGATCAGTCGGCGAAAAAAGAAGTCATCGATCTGTCCTATCTGGGCAATGACTACAAGATTGGCGTGATCGATCTGCCGACCTTTTATTTTGATTTTGAAGCATCCGCCAGAGGCGAAGAGGATTTTAAGAGTTCAACTCGCGATGTACGGGTTTTACTCGATGAATTGCTGGAAGAAAATGTCGACGCTGTCATCGTCGATCTGCGGAATAATGGTGGCGGCAGCTTGAGTGAAGCGAACCAGTTGGTTGGTCTGTTCATCGAAACCGGGGCGACGGTACAGATTCGCTACTCGGGGATTCGCAATGGCTTCACCCGCTCCTTCGGCGACAACAATCCGGAGATTGCTTATGACGGCCCCTTGGCGGTGCTGGTAAATCGTACCAGTGCATCGGCATCGGAAATTTTTGCCGGTGCAATCCAAGACTATCAGCGCGGCATCGTACTGGGCGGTCAAACTTTTGGCAAGGGTACGGTTCAGGAAATTATCCCCATGGACTATGGCCAGGTAAAACTTACCCGTTCCAAGTTCTACCGCATCTCCGGTGCCAGCACCCAGCACCGTGGGGTAATTCCCGATATCGCATTTCCAGACTTCTACGATGCCTACGATAATATTGGCGAAAGCAATCTCGACGGCGCCCTGCCCTGGGATACTGTACGCCCGGTTGAATACAACGCCTATCTGGCGATTCAGGCGTTGTTGCCAGAGCTAAGGCAACTGCATGAAGACCGTGCCGAAGTTTCGCCGGACTTTATCCATTTAATCGGTCAGATCGAGCGCACCAGGAAGTTACGTACCCAGGAACAATTGTCCTTGAATGAACAAGTTGTCAAACTGGAGCGGGAGTCGAACCGTCGTGCCGCCTTCGATGCGGAGAATATGCGTCGTCTGCTGAAGGGCCTGACGCTAGAAGATTGGGTGTCCGATGCTGAGCGTGAGGCGGCAGAGGATGAAGAAGAGACCGCTGCTGAGCTCAGCGACGATGTCACGCTTGCCGACAACGAAGCATCTGTTGAGGAGGAAGAAGTCGACGAGGAAAAAGATCCGCTGTTGTTGGAAAGCGGCAGAATACTCGCGGACTTCATAGCTCTCAACGAGCGCCATATTAGCGTCCTCGATGGCATCTCCTCAGATCGATAGCCTTTCTCTATCCCTCGATATCTGATAAAAAAAGGCCCTCTTTCAAGGGCCTTCAAGCGGGGTCGAACTCAAGGAGGGTTCAATCAAATAGATTTGATTGAGCTTCCATTAAAACCGATAAATCTAGCGACAAGAGCAGCTAATCGAGGCAATGTCGAGATTAATTGTGGCGGCAAGGTGTCAGATTCCGCTTCAGCGGTAATCATCCCATTTTTAACTAACTTCAAAACCAGAGAGGCCTATTTTCGGGGAATATTGGCGGAGGGGAAGAGATTCGAACTCTCGGACTCTTCCATTTGAGTCTATTTGTTCATTTTTGATCTTCATGCAAGCAATTGGTTTATATCGTATTCTTCAGCAATAGGATCATTAGAGCATCATAGAAGATCACTTAGATATAGCGTAAAGTCGAACAGAATTAAATCACTGTCCCAAAATAGCTTGACTTAATCCAAGGCCGACTACACCATTTTTCCGATTAAGAATACCTCGTGTGAGAAGGTTTTCTCGATACGGCGGTCCAAATGGAGGCTTGTTAATAGCAGGTCGCCAAGGTAGCCCAGGAATATACCCCCTCTTTTCTCTTTATCTAAGCTGGAATATTTCTCAATCTATTCTGCTGTATACGGGAGTCATCTTGATTGTAAATAATCAATCATTCATGCAAGAATAATAGTGACCCGCTGCGGATAATATATAAATGGGACTGTTACTCACTTTTTTCCTTATCAGTATTATTTTTTCGTTTCTCTGCTCAATCCTGGAAGCGGTGCTTTTGAGTATCACACCTTCATATGCGGGAATTCAAGAACAAGAAGAAACTGCTATAGCAAAGGATCTTGTCCGATTTAAGGATGATATAGACAGGCCACTCGCTGCTATTCTCACTTTAAATACGATCGCACACACTGTAGGTGCTATCGGTGTTGGCTCCCAAGCGTCAACGCTTTTTGGGTCCGCTTCGCTAGTGATTTTTGGACTTTCTCTAATCAGTTGGGAAGCTCTTATTGCCGGCGGCATGACATTAGCAATTTTGATTCTCTCCGAAGTAATACCAAAAACGATAGGCGCCAATAATTGGGAAAAGCTAACACCCATTACAGTTCGAACGCTCAAGGTTATGATATTCCTACTGGCACCACTAATTTGGCTCAGCCAGCTTATCACCCGCAACCTCAAAAAAGACAAAAATAAGCCGGTTCTTAGTCGCACCGATTTCGCAGCTATGGCTGACTTGGGCAAAAAGAGTGGCGCTCTCGAAGAAAAAGAACAAAAGATTATTCAGAATTTACTGCGATTCAATAAAATTTTAGTTCGAGATATTATGACACCAAGAGTTGTTGTTGTTGCTGCAAATGAAGCTATAACTGTCAGGAAATTTCATGACGAACATGGAGCCTTAGCATTTTCGCGAATACCGATTTATCGTGATAATAGTGACAATGTCACAGGTTTGGTTTTAAAAGACGAACTTTTATTAAATCTTGCTGAGGATAATGATGATTTTCTCTTAAAGGATATTAAGAGGGATATAATCATTGTTCACTCTGCACTGCCGATTCCTGATTTGCTTGACATGTTTATTCTAAAAAAAGAACACATGGCGCTTGTAGTAGATGAATTCGGAGGAATGGAAGGAATAGTAACTATGGAGGATATCATTGAGACGTTATTAGGTATAGAGATCGTAGATGAATCTGATAATACAGAGGATATGCAAGCCCTCGCTAGAAAAAATTGGGAAAAACGAGCAAAAAGAATGGGTATTCTGTCGAACGAAAAATAACCTAAAGATCAATAATTTATGAAAGCCGAGTTACTTTCTAATGGAGTTCCTCCAGCGAAAGGTTCGGAGCAATTAGGTAATTCAGTCCTGGTATTTCTGAACACTTATTCGGAGTGGATTGAGGGATATTCAAAGACGGATAACTCGCTTTTGGAGTCACAAAATAAAACTTCATTAGGGACAAAACGCTAAAATGGCGGTTGGAAAAGTTTAAGTCGTTGATTTAGCTGAAGATATAGTGGCGGAGGAGGAGAGATTCGAACTCTCGGAGGACTTTCATCCTCGCTGGTTTTCAAGACCAGTGCATTCAACCGCTCTGCCACCCCTCCGGATGTGGCGGAATCTTACTATACTCCCTGCTACAGTCAACCAGCGAGGCTGAATCCTGCTCTGGCAGAGTTAAAAATAGGGATTGAGAACGCCAGCCGGAGGAGAACTTGATCATAACTGCCTCAAGCCGATTATGACCATTAGGAGTCGCAGCAGAATTTGTTGCTAATGTAATGGCCGCTGATTCATCGAGCTCCGATGGCAGCGTGCTCTCACTAGATTGACGGGGCAATCCCTCGCTGGTTTATGGCTGTCGTTTAGACCGAAAACCGTTGATTTTGCGACGGTTACGGGTATCATATTTCCCATATATGGTTGCGACCCGACCCTGAGAAGGTGTTGAATTCGCTCGCTTGGGCCCCATATGCTAATACAGCAAAGGAATAAAGCGAGACAAGTTTTGGTCGTTATTAAAGTAAATCTATTGTGTTGGAGTAAGCGATGAACGAAGTTCAGTTAAATATAAGCCGGAGCCAAAGCTCGGCACTGGCGGTAAATAAAGTTATCCGTAACACCTACATGTTGCTATCGATGACCTTGTTCGTCAGCGCCTTGTGCGCCGTCGCATCCATGGTTATGCAGGTCGGCCAGGGCACCGGATTTATGTTGTTTATTGGAGGCTTTATCATGACTTTCGTGGTCAGGAAAAACGCCAATTCTTCCATGGGCCTGTTGGCAGTCTTTGTATTTGCTGCACTAATGGGCGCGGCATTGGGTCCAATTATTTCCGTCTATATGCTAGCCTACACCAACGGCTCTGCAATCGTTGCCCAGGCCCTGGGTGGCACGGCGATAATCTTCCTGTCCCTGTCCGGCTATGCGCTGACATCGGGTAAGAATTTTAATTTCCTCGGTGGCTTTATCTTCACCGGATTGATGGTTGCTGTGGTGGCGATGATCGCGAATATCTTCTTACAAATTCCTGCGCTGAGCCTGGCGATTTCATCGGCAGTCATTCTGATAATGTCTGGCTTCATTCTCTTCGATACCAGCCGCATTATGAATGGCGGTGAACGCAACTACATCATGGCGACGGTTTCTCTGTATCTCAGTATATTTAATATATTCATTCACCTGCTGAGTTTACTGGGCGCCCTCACCGGCAGAAATTAGTTATTAAAATCACACCGAACGTTAATGAATGGAGCCCCGTTTATTCGGGGCTTTTTCGTTAACCAGGCGGCATAAGTATCTATGAAATTTTCCATTGTGGTGTACGCCGCGCCCTACTCTGCCGAAGCTGCCGCCACCGCCCTCAATTTTACCCGCGCCTTGCTGGAACAGGGGCATGACATCTATCGGCTATTTTTCTTTGGTGACGGCGTGCATAACGCCAGCCGGTTATCGGTGGTAGCCCAGGATGAGAATAACTTGCAGCAGCAATGGGATCAGCTGATCAGGGACCATGAGCTGGATTCGATTATCTGTGTCTCCTCGGCGCTGAACCGGGCCATTGTCGACGAGCAGGAAGCAACACGCCACGAACTCGGCGCGGTTAGCGCCTATGCCAGCTCCAAATTAGCCGGGCTGGGACAGCTTATCGATGCCACTCTGAATTCAGACCGAGTGATTAACTTCGGCTAGTGCGATGGCGAGCAAAACCACAAACAAGGCCATTACCTTCATTAGCCGCCGGGCTCCCTACGGAGACAGTAATGCGCAGCTGTGCCTGGAGATGGCACTGGCCTGTGCCGTGTTCGGACAGACCGTAAGTTATGTATTTCTGGCAGATGGGGTATATCAGTTGCTGAAGCACCAGGATGCCAGGGGCATCGACAGCAAGACCCTGGGAAAAGCCCTGGAGACGCTGAACCTGTATGGCATCAAGAATGTCTGTGTGGATGCAGATTCCCTCAGTGAACGTGGTATCCAGGACAGCGAGCTGGTACTCGACGTCAAGCCTGTTAGTCGAGCCCATATTGTGGAATTAATTGATCAGGCCGACACGGTATTCAATTTATGACTTGTCTGCACACTATCAGCAAAAGCCCCGCCAGCAAGTTATTGTCGACTTGCGCCAGCGTCTTGAATCCAGGTGACGGTATTTTATTCATCGAGGATGGTGTTTACTACTGCTCGCTGGCCGAATCGGGTCGCCACCGAAGCTCCGACATCAGGCTGTTTGGCCTAAAAGAAGATGCTGCAGCCAGGGGCTTGTCGGTGCGAAGCGCTGCCGATGTAGAACTTGTGGATTACGCCGGTTTCGTGGAACTCTGCTGCGAGTATGACAAGATCGTAAGTTGGTTTTAGCCATGAGTAGCACGGAAAAGTACCTGCAGCTCGATAACACTAAGGTGGCCATAGACCGGGAGGGTTTTCTTAAAGATTTGAGTGACTGGAACGAAGAGGTGGCGGTCGCATTAGCGCAACAGGAAAGCATCGACCTCGGCCCCTCGCACTGGGAAATACTAAATCTGCTGCGAGTGTTTTATCAACGACACCAAATGTCCCCCGCGAGCAGGGCTCTGGTCAGTTTGGTGCGGCGGGAACTGGGTGCCGACAAGGGTACCAGTATCTATATGATGAAATTATTCCAGGGCAGCCCCGCCAGGATGGCTAACAAGATTGCCGGCCTGCCGAAACCCGATAACTGCCTGTGAAAACGAGTCAGGTGACAGCCGGTCGCGTGGACATCAAGAGCCAAACCAGGATAGCTTCTCCTGCGCGCTGACCACACTACCAATAATAATGATGGTAGGCGCCTTGATGCCGGTTTTTTTCGCCAACACCGGCATGCTGCCAAGCTGATCGCTAATGACCCTCTGTCGCCTGGTGGTGCCCTGCTGGATCACAGCAATCGGCGTATCGGCGGCCATGCCGTGGGCTATCAGTTGCTCGCAGATAGTCTGCAGGCCCGAAAGCCCCATGTAAAAAACCAGGGTTTGTTTTTCCCGGACCAGGTGTTCCCACTCCAGATCCAGGGTGCCTTCCCGTAAATGGCCGGTCAGGAACCTGACCGACTGGGCATGGTCACGGTGGGTTAAGGGGATACCGGCATATGCGGCACAACCGCTCGCGGCGGTGATGCCAGGCACCACCTGGAACGGCACGCCGGCTTGTGCCAGGGTCTCAAGTTCTTCGCCGCCACGACCGAAGATAAAAGGATCACCCCCCTTTAAGCGCAAGACTCGCTTGCCCTCGCGCGCCAGCCTGACCAGCAGCTCGTTGATGGTTTCCTGCTCGACGCCCTGCTTGGTCTGTTCCTTACCCATGTAGATTTTGTCTGCATCCGGCCGCAGCTTCTGCATGATCTCATCGGATACCAGGCGGTCATACAAGACCACGTCAGCTTTAGACATCAATCGCAGCGCCCTTAGCGTCAGCAGGTCGGGATCGCCGGGACCGGCGCCAACCAGATATACCTCACCCATTTTTCCGCCGGCCCCGGCTGCCTGCAATCGGTCCCGAAGTCGTTGTTCGATCGTCTCGATGGCGGCGTCTTCGTTGCCAGCATAGATCAGTTCTGGAACCTCGCTCTCCAGCAAGTCTTGCCAGAACTGTCGGCGTTGATCCAGGTTTGCGATCGTGTCTTTAACCCGCGCCCGATAAGACCCCAGTAAGTTTGCCAGCTTGTCAATGCTGCCTGGGATCATGATTTCGATCATTTCTTTTAACTTGCTGGTGAGAGCAGGCGCGGTGCCGGAGCTGGAGATCGCGACCAACACCGGTGCCTTATCGACTATCGCCGGCATCATGAAAGAGCAAAGTTCGGCTTTGTCCACTACATTAACAGGAATATTCAATGACTTTGCAGCGGCGCTTACTGCGAGATTGATGGCACCATCATCGGTGGCTGCGATGACCAGGGCAGCGCCTTCGAGATGGGCGGGAGTGAACGGCTGGCGCATCGCGGCGCCATTACTGGCTCGACACAGGACTTCCAGCTCTTCACTGATGGAGGTGGCGATAACATGCACACTGGCCTGGGCACGGCTTAACAAATTCGCCTTACGTAAGGCTACCGATCCTCCCCCGACTATGACGCACTTCCTGTCCCTGATATTCAAGAATATGGGAAGCAGCTCCATTATTCGAGATACCCGATTCCCTGCATATAGGACACTAAGGCCTCGGGGATTTTTACTCTGCCTTGTTCGTCCTGATAATTTTCCAGAATCGCCACCAGGGTGCGACCAATCGCCAAACCCGAGCCATTTACGGTATGCACTAGCTGTGGTTTACCCGCCGCATCGCGGGTTCTCGCCCGCATGCGTCG
Source organism: Gammaproteobacteria bacterium (assembly GCA_002731775.1). Taxonomy (GTDB): domain Bacteria; phylum Pseudomonadota; class Gammaproteobacteria; order Pseudomonadales; family Pseudohongiellaceae; genus UBA9145. The sequence continues at coordinate 42,901 of PCCP01000036.1, read as the reverse complement.
CGCCTGAAAATCCGTAAACCAACTACAGGAGGAAATTTCGCGATAGCAGTTTTGCGAAGGCAGCCAGACCTCTAGATCGTAAGTCTTGGCCGCCGCGAAACCCAGATCCCCACCACACAGAATAACCTTGCGGTAAGGAAGCTCCAGTAGCTGTAAGATCTTTTCGGCATGCCCGGTTAATTCCTCCAGTGCAGCTTCGGCTGCTTCCCTGGCAACGATCTGCACCAGCTCCACCTTCTCAAACTGGTGCTGGCGAATCATGCCCCTGGTGTCCTTGCCGTAACTACCCGCTTCAGATCTAAAACAGGGTGTATGGCAGACGAATTTCAAGGGCAGGTTTTCCGGCTTCAGAATTTCATCCCGAACAAGATTGGTGACAGGGACTTCCGCCGTTGGGATAAGATAGTACTCATGATCTCCGCTCAACTTAAACAGATCATCTTCAAACTTCGGTAGTTGACCGGTGCCAAACAAGGACTCCCCATTGACGATGTAGGGAACATTGACCTCCCTATAGCCATGATCACGAGTGTGGATATCCAGCATCAACTGAATCAAGCCGCGATGCAGCTGCGCCGTACGGCCTTGCATGATCACGAAGCGTGAGCCGGTTATTCTGGTGGCGGCGGCAAAGTCCAGTCCCTGCTGCAGCGCCTCGCCCAGTGAGGCATGGTCCTGAATCTCAAAATCGTAGGTCTTCGGTTCGCCCCAGGTGGAAATCAGTTGATTTGCCGCTTCATCGTCACCCTCGGGCACAGCATCATCGGGAATATTGGGAACGCCTGCCAGGTATTCGTGGAGCTTCGATTGCAAATCTGCCAGCTGTTCCTTCTTCTGTTCCAACTCAGCCTTCATGCCTTCCATGGAGTTCAGGATTTCAGTAATGTCTTCCCCTGCGGCCTTCGCCTTGCCGATCATTTTCGAGCGGGAATTCCTTTCGTTCTGCAGCGCCTCGGTCGCAAGTTGCAGAACTTTTCTCTGGCTGTCCAGCTTGGCAATCCAGGCCGTATCCAGCGTGAACTTTTTCTTTAATAACTTGCTGGCCAACGCATCGGCTTCTGAACGAATCGATTTCGGGTCTAACATGGTGGGTATACTGGCTCCCTAAAACATGACGCGGGTTAACTGCATGCCGCAAAATGCTGCGAATAAACAAACCAGCAAGCTGCTCAGCACATAAAGAAGTGCGGTATTGTAATGGCCTTGCTGAAACAACAAAAGCGCGTCTAGTGAATAAGTCGAAAATGTCGTCAATGCGCCAAGAAAGCCAATCACGATCAGTGGCCGCCACTGGTCAACCAGATGCAGTTTCTCTGCAAAGACGATGAAACACACGCCTATCAGAAAAGATCCGGCGACATTAACCAGGAAGGTGCCATAGGGGTAGTGACTGCTGTTATAGTTCTCGATCAGGGTGCTGAGCCAGTATCTGCTCATGGCGCCGACGGCACCCCCGATTGCGATTGCGATATATGTGTGCATTGCGGCTGTGGTGATCCAGTGAATTTATATGGTTAGGTGCTTATTGAGAATAGGTATTTTCGATGACTTCAATACCCGCAGGTGGCTGAAACTCGAACAGCGCATCATCCAGGTCCTGGTTGCGGACGACGTTCTGGAAACGCCAGACCGTTTGCTGTCCATTTTTGTTATCGAGGTAAATCATATCCAGTTCCGACAACAGGAAATTAATGGATATTTCGTCGTAGATACTATCCGCTGCCAGGGGTATCAATTTGAATTCCTGATGTTCGTCGGCAGCGCTCGACACGGTTTCGATGCGATATTCAGCGGCGAGATTGTCAGTACGGCCACTGAGTAGCTGTGCCGCAAGTTCTGAACGACTGCTATCCCAGGCTTCGATCACAACCTGTTCTAGATCGGGTTGGTAATTCCAGAGCGAACTACCGTTAGTGACGATGAGTTCGGGAAATGGCGTCAGGGTCTCCCAGTAGAAACCATCGGGCTTCTTCAGATACATGCGGATATCGCTTTGTTCCAGTACGCCACCGTCTGACTCGACGATGAGTTGAACCACGTCTGCTGCCAGGGTTTCAATTCCCTGCAGTAGGGTATCTAGGCGCTGTAGGTCGCTGGCTTCGGTCTGCGCCAGGGCACTGCTAATGCCACTGCAGCAAACAGCAAGCCACAACCCAGCTAGTACAGTTGTTGTATCGGGCAGTTTCATAACTATATCGAGGGATTAGTCACGGGGCGGTGGCGGTGCGATGACTTCACGGGAACCATTGCTGCCCATTTCCGATACTACCCCAGCGGCTTCCATGGATTCAATCATCCGCGCCGCCCGGTTGTAGCCAATCCGTAATTTTCGCTGCACCGCCGAGATTGACGCCCTGCGGGATTCGGTCACAAAGCGGATCGCTTCATCATACAGCGCGTCGTCTTCATCTGCTTCGGCTTCGCCGTGCCGGCCGGAACCATCCTGCCCGTCCCCGGCCTGGGTAATTGATTCGATATAAACCGGCGTTCCTCTTCGTTTCCAGTCTGCGACTACGCGGTGAACCTCTTCGTCACTGACGAAAGCACCGTGTACTCGAGTGGGAACGCCCCCGCCCGGCGGCATAAACAGCATGTCGCCGTGTCCCAGCAGTTGTTCGGCGCCACCTTCACCAAGAATGGTTCTCGAATCGACTTTGGACTGCACCATAAAGGACAGACGCGTAGGGATGTTAGCCTTGATCAGGCCGGTGAGGACATCCACCGATGGCCTCTGAGTCGCCAGCACCAAGTGGATGCCGGCAGCCCTGGCTTTCTGGGCAATACGGGCGATCAATTCCTCGACCTTCTTGCCCACTACCATCATCATATCCGCCAATTCATCAACGAGGACGACAATACGCGGCAGTGCCACCAGTTCCAGTGCGGTTTGCTCTTCCTCCAGCAGCATTGGATCCAGCTGCCAGCCTGGATCGAGGATGGGTCTGCCCACCTTCTTGGCATCGGTCACTTTCTTGTTGAAGCCGGCCAGGTTTCTCACCCCCAGAGCAGACATCAGCTTGTAGCGACGTTCCATCTCGCCGACGCACCAGCGCAAGCCGTTGGCGGCGTCTTTCATGTCGGTGATAACCGGGGTCAACAGGTGGGGTATACCCTCATATACGGAAAGTTCGAGCATCTTCGGATCGATCATAATCACGCGCACCTGCTCCGGCGTAGATTTGAACAGCAGGCTTAGAACCATGGCATTGATGCCAACAGACTTACCGGAACCGGTGGTGCCGGCCACCAGCAAATGAGGCATTTTCGCCAAATCCACAATCACCGGTTTGCCGACGATGTCATGGCCTAAGGCCAGGCTCAGCGTCGAGCCGGCGCCATCGAATTCCGGCGATGACAGCACCTGGCTCAGTTGAATGATTCCCCGTTTTTCATTGGGTATTTCTATGCCGATTACGGTCTTTCCAGGGATGACTTCCACTATGCGTACGGAGACGATGGCCAGCGATCTAGCTAGGTCTTTGGCCAGGTTGTTAATCCGACTGACCTTGATGCCAGGTGCCGGCTGGACTTCGAAGCGCGTAATGACCGGGCCCGGATTGACGGCGGTGACTTCGACCTCGATACCAAAATCGGCCAGCTTCAACTCCAGCAGTTTCGACATGGCTTCCAGTGATTGTTTGGAAAATCCCGAGTCATTGCTCTCATGCCACGCATCCAGCAGGCCAATTGCTGGTAGCTGTTTTACCGAAGAGGCTGCAAACAAGGTTCCCTGCCGCTCTTTCTCAACCCTGGGACTGTTCCTGGTTCGCTTCGGTGCCGGCGTCTTGATGGTGGGAGGCACGCGCTGTCGTTGTTTTTCCAGGTGAATATCCAACATCCGCTTGCGTTGCTCTAGGCGCTGCTGCGTGATCATGTTCTGTTTCCGGGTTTCTACCCATTTGCTTACTCTCAGCACCGCCAGGGAACTGAAGCCCAGGGCAAGCCCCCCTATATTGTCGATAAGCCGCAGCCAGGAAATCGCGACGGTGAGGGTTAGTCCAACCAGGAACAACGCCAGCAATAGCAAGGTGCTGCCCACTGTGGCCAGCACCGGGACGCACAGGTCCACGACCAGGGCGCCGAGGACCCCCCCGGCCATGTATGGGGTAGCGGCTTCGATCTCGAAATGCAAGGTTGCCAGGCCGCTGGCGGCAATTACCAACAGGATAAAACCGGCAGTTTTCAATGCCAGCAATGGCCAGGAAAACTCCGCGTTAAGTTCCGATTCCCTGAATGAAGTGTAGACCTTGTAAATCAACAGCGTAGGCAAGGCATAGGCCAGATAGCCGAGCAGATGCAAGAGGATATCTGCCAGCCAGGCCCCATACACCCCCACCGCGTTCGCGATCTCATCGCCGTTGCCGGTGGTCGTGTAGCCGGGATCGGCAGGTGAGTAACTTAGCAGGGCGATCAACAGGAACAGTGCCAACAGGGAGTACACGATCAAGGTGCCCTCACGCAGCAGCCGTTGCATGACGCTGCCGACTTCCGATTCCTGTGGTGCTTTACCCATTGCAATATTTTTCAATTTATTCAGATACCTGCATTTAGTTTATAGGAACGTTTCGCGAACTGTTAGGAGCAATTTACAAAGGCGGCGACGCAGCTAATAAAACCCAAACCAGGACCCGGCTATGGTTCCGGGATTTTCTTAGACAATAAAACGCCACAAAGTGTGAAACTCTTAGTCAGTTTAACGGTTCTTTTACTATAAAATTGAATAGAATATGATGCCACAGCCTTTAAATCCGAAGCATATGGCAGCATATAAGCAGCACTGCCACATAACCGCGTTTACTCGCTCAGGATGAAGTTTATGACCGACGTACAGCATCACCAATTAGTCATTTTGGGATCTGGCCCTGCTGGCTATACCGCCGCCGTCTACGCAGCGAGGGCGAATCTCTATCCCGTTGTGATCACTGGAATAGTCCAGGGCGGCCAATTAACCACCACCACGGATGTGGACAATTGGCCCGGTGACATCGAGGGTCTGCAAGGTCCTGAGCTCATGGAAAGAATGAAAAGCCATGCAGAGCGATTTGATACCGAAGTAGTTTTTGACAATATCAACAGCGTAGACCTGACCCGGAAGCCGTTCCTCTTAGAAGGCGACAACAATACCTATAGCTGTGACGCCTTGATCATTGCCACCGGTGCATCCGCCCAGTATCTGGGCCTGGATTCGGAACAGGCATTCATGGGTAAGGGCGTGAGTGCCTGCGCAACCTGTGATGGTTTCTTTTATCGGAACAAGCCAGTGGCGGTGATTGGCGGCGGCAACACAGCGGTGGAAGAAGCCTTGTACCTGTCAAATATATGTTCCCACGTCACCCTGGTACACCGACGCGAAGCCCTGCGGGCTGAAAAAATCCTGCAGAAAAAGCTCTTCGACCGGGTGGCGGAAGGCAAGGTCACAATCCGATGGGACCATGTCCTCGATGAAGTCCTGGGTGATGACATGGGTGTCACCGGCGTCAGTCTGAAACACGCCCGTAGCGGCGAGCAATCGAGCCTGGAAGTTGACGGTGTATTTATCGCCATCGGCCACATACCGAATTCAGAAATCTTCAAGGGTCAGCTGGAAATGAAAAACGGCTATGTTGTCGTCAATACCGGACTCACCGGCAATGCCACGGAAACCAGTGTCGCCGGCGTGTTCGCGGCCGGTGATATTGCAGATCAGGTCTATCGACAGGCAGTCACCAGCGCCGGTTTCGGTTGCATGGCGGCACTGGATGCCGATAAATTTCTGGATTCATAGAGCGGAAACCGCCTATGCCCATTCCCTGGATAGAATCAGATCAAGCAGGATTCCCCCCGGTTGAACAAGCGCTAACAGACCCAGATGGCTTGCTGGTGGCTGGGGGCGATCTCAAGACCAGTCGCCTGCTCGACGCGTACCGCAACGGCATATTTCCCTGGTACGAACAAGGCCAGCCCATACTGTGGTGGTCGCCAGACCCGAGACTGGTGCTGCGGCCGTCGCAGTTAAAAGTATCCCGCAGCCTCGGCAAGTTGATCCGGCGTGGCAATTACCAATTCTCCTTCGATCAAAACTTCCCTGCCGTCATCAGGCACTGCGCCGAACATCGAAGTGATTCTACCGGTACCTGGATTACAGATGAGATGGAAGCAGCCTATACTGAAATGTATCGGCGTGGTTTCGCCCACTCGGTCGAAGTCTGGTCCCAGGCAAGGTTGGTCGGCGGCCTGTATGGCATCGCTCTGGGACGGGTATTCTTTGGTGAGTCCATGTTCAGATTGCAGGACAATACATCTAAATTAGCGCTGGTGTTTCTGGTCAAACAGCTACAGCTTTGGGATTATGAACTGATCGACTGCCAGATCAGCAGTGATCATCTGAAAAATCTCGGCGCGCAGGAAATCAGCAGGCCAGAATTTGTCCGTCAGTTGGCGCAGTTAACTCCAGGCGCAGTCAGTGCCGGTGCCTGGGATAACAATCAGATTACGGTTGCGGAAAACGATGAATTCCAAATCAAAAATCATTAGCTCCGTACGCCTGTTTCGAACTTCGGTACATAACTGCAGTTACAAGGCCGGCGAAGACGCGGTCACGGTGTTCGTAGACCCGGAGCTGGTCATCGATCAGTCTCTCAACAGTAAATTGAGTGAGATTGGCTTCCGTCGCAGCGGTGCGCATTTGTACCGACCCGACTGCGATTTTTGTTCCGCATGCATTTCCTGCAGGATCCCTGTTGCCCGCTTTAACTGGAGTCGTGGCCAGCGAAAAATCTGGAAGTTAAATCAGGATCTAGATGTCGATTGCAGGGATGACCTAGATGACTCCGATTCTTATGCGTTGTATAAACGCTATATCAATACTCGCCATCGAGACGGGGATATGTATCCCGCCACCCCGGAACAGTTCGAAGCTTTTCTAAAAACCGGCACCGACAACACCTTGTTTTACAAGTTTTACCGCGGCGATAAATTATTGGCAGTGAGTGTCATGGATGTATTGCAGCAGGGCATGTCTGCAGTCTATACCTTCTTCGATCCCAAATACGACAAGCGCTCACTGGGTAATTTTGTAATTCTGTGGCAGATACGCAAGGTGGCGGAAATGGAGTTGGATCATTTGTTTTTAGGTTACTGGATTAAAGGCTGCGCAAAGATGCAATACAAAAGTTCATTCCGACCCATAGAATTGCTGATAGAAGGTAAGTGGGTGTTGTTGAATTAGCCCCGAGAATTGTACAGTTGCTTTGCTTATCTGGCGAAAATCCGGCACAATGCGCCGGCTCTAATCTAAGGCTCCCTAGATGGCGAAAGAAGATCAGATTGAAATGGAAGGTGAAGTGGTTGATACACTCCCCAATACCATGTTCAGAGTTAAACTTGAAAACGGACATATAGTCACTGCTCACATCTCCGGCAAGATGCGCAAGAACTATATTCGAATATTGACCGGAGATCAGGTCAGAGTGGAACTCACGCCCTACGACTTGACCAAGGGTCGTATTACTTATCGCGCCAGATAGATCCTTAATCCACTGCCGGCACCGACAGCTAGGCAATCTTGCCGTTAGTTTTTGGCCGGCTCCAACTCCTTCTTCTCCTGCTTCTTGCGGCCCTTTATTTTCAGTTTAATGTCGTCGTCTTCGGTCGAGATAATGACATCGCCGCCGTTCTCCGCGAGTTCGCCAAAGAGAATATCCTCTGCCAGGGTTTTCTTGAGTTTCTCCTGAATCAATCTCGCCATGGGACGTGCTCCCATGGTTTCACTATAGCCGTGTTCCAAAAACCAGTCGACGGCTGCCTCATCCATGTGCAGCAGTACTTTCTTGTCGTCCAGTTGTACCTGCAGCTCTACCAGGAATTTGTCGATCACGGTACGAATAATTTCCGGCCGCAGAATGTCAAACTGAATGATGGCATCAAGTCGGTTACGAAACTCGGGAGTGAAGATTTTCTTGATAATTCCCAGGCTGTCCGTGGAGTGATCTTGTTCCGTAAAACCAATCGAAGAACGCGCCATTTCATGGGCGCCTGCGTTCGTGGTCATGATAAGAATCACATTACGAAAATCTGCCTTGCGGCCGTTGTTGTCAGTCAGGGAACCATGGTCCATCACCTGTAGCAATAAATTAAAAACATCAGGATGGGCTTTCTCTATCTCGTCTAACAGTAAGACACAGTGAGGGTTTTTGGTGATGGCCTCGGTCATTAGCCCGCCCTGATCGAAACCGACATAACCCGGGGGTGCGCCGATCAATCTGGAAACTGTGTGGCTTTCCATGTATTCGGACATGTCAAAACGAATCAGTTCTATGCCCATAATTTTAGCGAGTTGTCGGCTGACCTCAGTCTTACCGACGCCGGTCGGTCCCGAGAACAGGAATGATCCTATCGGTTTCTCGGCATCGTTCAGACCAGCTCGCGACAATTTGATCGCCGTTGCCAACGAGTCGATGGCGCGGTTTTGCCCGAACACCACCATCTTTAGATTCGATTCAAGGTTCTTCAAGGCATCGAGATCCGAACTGGACACATGCTTCGGTGGAATGCGGGCAATGGCGGCGACGACTCTCTCCATGTCGCTGACCTGGATCAACTTCTTACGCTTGCTCGCCGGCTGCAGCCGCTGGTAGGCCCCCGCCTCATCGATGACATCGATCGCCTTGTCCGGCATATAGCGGTCGTTTATATAGCGGTCAGCGAGTTCCGACGCAGCTTTTAGCGACTTGTCGCTGTAACGCAAATTATGATGATCTTCGAAACGTGATTTCAAGCCCTTGAGGATCTTGTAAGTCGTATCCACATCGGGTTCATCGACATCGATTTTCTGAAAGCGCCGGGAAAGCGCCCGATCCTTGTCAAAAATTCCACGATATTCCTGATAGGTGGTGGAGCCAATGCAACGCAGGTGGCTGGAGGTGAGCACCGGTTTCAGTAGATTCGACGCATCCATGACCCCGCCGGAGGCGGCGCCGGCGCCAATAATGGTATGGATTTCATCGATAAATAGAATCGCGTGTTGGCTTTTCTTCAGTTCTGCCAACAGTGCCTTGAAGCGTTTTTCGAAATCTCCCCGGTACTTGGTGCCGGCAAGCAAGGCGCCGAGATCGAGAGCATAGATCACGCTGTCGGCGAGTACCTCGGGCACTTTGTTTTCAACGATTAACTTGGCAAGGCCTTCGGCGACGGCGGTTTTACCGACCCCGGACTCTCCCACCAACAGAGGATTGTTCTTGCGGCGGCGCGACAACACTTGCACCACCCGGGTCACTTCCTGCTCGCGCCCGATAAGCGGGTCGATGCGCCCCTGCTCCGCCTCCAGGTTGAGGTTAGTGGTGAAGCTGTCGAGGGCATTCGCCGCGGCGTCGGGTGCAGCTTCTTCATCGCCTTGCTCCCGAGGCGACTCACTGCCGTCGGCGGGCCTCGAAATCTTGGAGATCCCATGCGTAATAAAATTGACTACGTCGATTCGAGCCACGTCGTCCTGTTTTAGAAAATAGACAGCCTGGCTTTCCTGCTCGCTGAAGATTCCCACCAGCACGTTAGCCCCAGTGACTTCCCGTTTGCCTGAAGACTGGACATGAAATACCGCCCGTTGCAAAACCCGTTGAAATCCCAAGGTGGGTTGGGTCTCACGAACCGCCTCTGCTTCCAGAATCAGTGGAGTCGTCGCGTCAATAAAATCCGCCAGGTCAAGGCGCAGTCTGTCCAGATCACAGTCGCATGCGAGTAACACGCTGCTGGCGATTTCATTATCGAGTAGCGCAAGCAAAAGATGCTCTACGGTCATGAATTCATGGCGCTTAATTTTCGCGCCTTTGAACGCTTGATTCAGGGTTGCTTCCAGGTCCTTGCTTAACATAGAACTAATCTGTCTCTTTGGTGAATGAAATTATCGGTCGACTTCAATGGAGCACAGCAGCGGTTGTTCGCATTCCCGTGCATAGCCATTAACCTGTGCCGCCTTGGTCTCGGCAAGATCCTTACTGAAAACACCACACACACCTTTTCCCTCGGTGTGGACTTTCAACATAATCTGCGTAGCCTTTTCAACATTCATGTGGAAAAACGAGCGTAACACATCGACGACGAAGTCCATTGGAGTGTAGTCGTCATTAATTAAAATTACTTTGTACAGGGGCGGCTTTTCCAGTTTTGGCTTTGTGGTCGCGGTGGCGGTACCGGTGCCGTGGGCCACCTCCTCATCAGCGCCCGAATCATCCGGCCCCGATGGCGGTTGGGCCAACTTCGTCGTGGTTTGGTAATGTCTGAATTTGTTCATGATTCCGCGAATCGGGTAAGAGCCTCGAAGCTTCCTTATGAAGCCAAGCTATGATGATTATTTTGCGTCAGAAGCAGGCCCATGAAAAGCCTTTTATGCGCTGGATCGCGCCTACACAAATCATTGCATAATTTATTAAATGGGCTCCATTCATCAGAATTCAAGGTGCATAAGCCCCATAGTATCAGTTGAACCGTTGCTGCGGCTCGAGCTAAGGCTTTGACATTACCATATTGATGGTGTATAGAAATGGTAGTGGTTGAGGTTGTGCATAAAATATAACAAAAAATAAGAAGGTATGGAGTGTCCTCATGAGCACCGGGCAAGTTAAGTGGTTCAATAACGCAAAGGGATTCGGTTTTATTTTACCTGACGAAGGTGGCGACGATCTATTCGCCCACTATTCTGCGATAGGAATGGAAGGTTACAAAACCCTTAAAGCTGGTCAAATGGTCTCGTTTGAGACTATTGAAGGGCCTAAGGGTTTGCACGCGGCAAACATACAACCACTCTCGACACCCGCTGCAGCACCTGCGCAGGCGGACGCGCAGAGTCAGGATGAAGCCGACAGCTCAGGAGTCGAAGTCCCGGCTGCAGTTGCTGCCGACGAAGACGAAGTTGCTACCGCAGCGCCCAGCACAGAAGTTGAAGTTGAAGTTGTTGCGGAAACGGTTAACGAGGAAGTTGAAGTTGTTGCCGAAGTGGCGAGCGAGGAAGTTGAGGCTGTTACCGATGCTGGCAGCGAGGATATCGAAGTCACTCTGGAAGAAGTTCCCCCTGCAGACGAAGAGATTCCAACCGATCCCGCGTAGTGCCTTCACCATTCATCAAGCCTAAGGGCCTCTGATTAATTGTTCAATACCTCTGCATGGCCCGATGCGTGCTTCTATTAGGTGAGCGTCCCCCGCGTGCGTCATCGGCGACAGTAATTTCCTGTGTCACAACTTTTGCTCTTCAACAAACCCTTCGCCGTGCTGTCACAGTTCACCGGCGCCGATGCGCAACAGACCCTCGCGGAATTTATTGACAGAAAAGGGTTTTATGCTGCTGGCAGGTTGGACAAAGACTCCGAAGGTCTGCTCATACTTACAGATGATGGCAGCTTACAACAGCAAATTGCCGACCCGGATTTCAAGCTGGCTAAGGTGTACCTGGCCCAGGTAGAGGGTGTCATCGACGCAGCTGCCGTATTAAAACTAAGCCAGGGTGTGGAACTGAAAGACGGTGTCACTCGCCCTGCCGGCGCTGTGCTAATCGACACGCCAAACTTATGGCAGCGACAGCCACCCATTCGAGAGCGCAAACACATTCCCACCAGCTGGATTGAACTGACTCTGTTCGAAGGCCGCAATCGACAGATAAGAAGAATGACAGCGGCCGTGGGTTTCCCTACGCTGCGCCTGGTGAGAATTCAGATTGGGAAATGGAAGTTAGGAGGTCTGGCTCCGGGCCAGTGGCGCCTGCTGCAATATAGCCGATAAATCTGTCAGGAATCCTGCCAGCGTGCCAGGGCTTCCGCATCGGAGACTCTGGCATCGACCCAATGGCTATCCTTGCCGGCGCTCTGTTTCTTCCAGAATGGTGCCCGGCTTTTCAGAAAATCCATGATGAATTGGGCCGCATCGAACGCATCCTGTCGATGCCCGCTGGCAGTGCCAACGAACACGATTTGCTCTTTTGGTTTTAATTCTCCAACCCGATGAATTACCCGCACCGCAAGTAATGCCCACTTCTTTTCGGCCGCGCTGACAATATTCGCCAGACTGGTTTCAGTCATGCCCGGATAATGCTCGAGATAGAGGGTGTCGGTTTCAGCGGTTCCACTCGTATCCCCGCTGCCATCGTACAACTTCCTGACGATGCCGGTAAAAGTGACAATCGCTCCCGCATCTCCCGCCTCGGTTCGGAGCTTTTGGTACTCCTGCTCGAGACTAAAGTCTTCACTTTGAACACTTATCATAGCTGGCCTAGCCACCTGTCATAGGCGGGAAAAATGCGATTTCATCGCCCGGGTCCAAAGCCTGGGTTTTGTCGACAACGGTCTGGTTAACGGCAATCAGGATTTTCCTGTCATCCTGGAAGATGGCCTCGAAGTGGGGATGCAGCAGCAATAGATGCTCGATCAAGTCACCTATATTGGCAACATTCTCAGGCAACTCCAATTTTTCCTTGCTGCGTTTCACGGCTTCTCGAACGCTGGCAAAATAGTGGATAGTTAACATCGCTTAGCCTGTTGAATCATCTGTGCGTCGGTAGTGACCGCTGTTGCCACCTTGTTTTTCCCGCAGGCAAATTGCTTCGATGACCATGTTCTTGTCCACCGCCTTGCACATATCATAGATGGTCAGGGCAGCGACGGCGACAGCGGTCAGGGCCTCCATTTCTACCCCGGTCTGACCTGACAGCTTGCAACTGGCATTTATTTTCACTGCCGGCAGTTGTTGATCCAGTTCGAAATCGACATTGATACTGGTGAGCATCAAGGGATGGCACAGCGGTATCAAGTGAGCACATTGCTTGGCGGCCTGAATTCCGGCTATACGCGCAACCGCAAGTACATCGCCCTTCTTGTGCCCTCCCCCTGCGATCAATTCCAAGGTGCTACCGGCCATGCGAATCTGTCCGCTGGCGATGGCAACGCGGTGGCTAACTTGCTTGTCGCCAACGTCTACCATGTGGGCGTTACCCCGTTCATCGAGGTGGGTCAATTTACTCATGGTTCGTTCCCAGCTGATTTATGGCGCATTCTCCATGCTTGGTTCAGCGAACATAAGCACCTGCCTTAGATCGCTATTTAGTTTACATGCAATGCCTACTGACCCGATTATAAATTAACTTTCGAGTAGGATGCAGTTATCGAGGAAATATAAATGCGGGCCTTGGTGCATATTACGGTCGCCACGGTAATTGCATAGCAGGGGCAATTTTTACTGGTGAAAGAGAAATCCCCAGGAGTCATGGTTTATAATCAACTCGCGGAACATCTGCAAGTCGGGGATTCGAATTCCCCAGGCCCTTATTTCTGAATAGCAAAGTCATGGCAGTAACGACAGTTACAAGAGGAAAACCCCATTCATCCCAGGAGTTAGTCATCGTCGGTATGTCCGGCGGCGTCGATTCTTCTGTCGCTGCCCACTTGCTATTAGAGGACGGCTACCGGGTAGAGGGGATGTTCATGAAGAATTGGGAAGAGGACGACGGCAGCGAATACTGTACCGCCAAGGCAGATCTGGAAGATGCGCAGTCAGTCTGTGACAAGCTGGGGATCAAGTTGCACACGGCCAATTTTTCGGCCGAATACTGGGATCGGGTGTTCGCGCACTTCCTCAANGAATACCAGGCCGGACGTACTCCCAANCCGGATGTACTGTGTAACCGCGAGATTAAATTCAAGGCCTTCCTGGAATATGCGTNCGCCCTGGGGGCGGACAAAATCGCCACTGGCCACTACGTAAGACGACTCGATACGGCGGCAGGTACCCAGCTACTGAAGGGCTTGGATGAGAATAAGGACCAAAGTTACTTCTTGTGCGAAGTTAATGAAGCTAGCTTGCGCAACAGTTTGTTTCCCGTAGGGGAATTACGCAAGACCGAGGTGCGTCGAATCGCAGAATCCCTGGCGCTAAGGACCCATGACAAGAAGGATAGCACCGGCATCTGTTTCATCGGAGAAAGACGCTTCAAGGACTTTCTCCAGCAATACTTGCCGGCAAATTCCGGCGCCATAGAAACCACGGATGGGGAACAGCTTGGCCGTCACGCCGGCCTCATGTACTACACTTATGGACAACGCCAGGGACTGGGTATCGGTGGCAGGCAGAACCATGCTGAGGCACCGTGGTATGTGGTGCACAAGGATCTGCCCCGCAATGTATTAGTAGTTGCTCAAGGAAACGAAAATAACTACCTGTTATCACGGCATTTAGTAGCATCTAGTCCTGCCTGGATCAACGCAGTTCCCCCGCGTTTGCCGATGCGCTGCACGGCAAAAATTCGATATCGCCAGAGCGATCAGCTCTGCACCGTTAGCTACGGCGAAGACCAGCAGCTCGAAGTCAGTTTCGACGCGCTGCAACGGGCGGTGACGCCGGGCCAGTATGTCGTATTTTACCTGCAAGAGCGCTGCCTCGGAGGCTCAATCATTGAACGTTACCGCCGCTGATTTCACATCCTGGGAGCAGCAGACCACGGCGCTTGCCGCGATCGGCCAGAGTGCGGCGCTGGTCAGCTACCTGGCCCAGGGTAGACATGCGGCCGAAACTGACATCGCCGCCAATGTAAACACCGTGCTGGTTATCGACCCCGGTTCCCTGGCGGAGATCTATCCAAATCTGGGCAGCCTCGGCCTGGGCTTCAAGACGCTGCAGGATATGTTTAGTAACGACCGATTCAGAGAAAATGCCGAGCTGATTCGCTATACTCTGGGCATGCTGGTTCTGAGAAACAAACTGATTAATAACAAACCGATGCAGGATATAATTCGAGTAAAACTTGCACAAATTAAGCCCCTGCAGCCAGTCTCGTCAGGGCGCCATAGCGATCTGCCGGAGGCGGAAGAGAAGAACCTGCGCGAGGTCAGTTACGAGCAGCTTGCCAGGCTGTATCAGGATACAATCAGCACCCTGCCTTACCGCATACAAGTTCAGGGCAAAGCGGCCGAATTGAACAATGAGCAAACCGCGAATCGAATCCGCGCCCTGCTCCTCGCCGGCATTCGCTCTGCTGTGCTCTGGTATCAGCTCGGTGGGCGCAGGTGGCGACTGGTATTTTATCGTAAACGCATCCAGGAAACTGCCGGCAATATTCGCCGTAAACTTATCGTTACAGACTAGGATTTTGCAATGGAAAATGATCGCTTGGATCCCCTGATGGCGCTGTCGCCCCTGGATGGACGGTATCAGGATAAATGCCAGCAGCTGACAGATTTCTTCAGTGAATACGCCCTCATACGCTATCGCACCACGGTGGAAATTCGCTGGTTACAAAAACTGGCGGCCCAGCCCGAGGTTGAGGCATTGCCCCCCATTTCAGCAGCTGGTCAGGCCTTTCTCGAACAACTCCTGACGCAGTTTTCCCTGGCCGATGCCCGGCGTATAAAAACCATCGAAGCCACCACCAATCACGATGTCAAAGCCGTCGAGTACTTTATCAGAGAGAAGCTCGAAGCCAATGGGGAGTTTGGCGAACAGCTGGAATTTGTCCACTTTGCATGCACCTCGGAGGACATTAACAACCTGGCCTATGCGCTGATGTTACGTGATGGGCGCAATCAGGTGCTACTTCCCGCAATGGCTGAACTGATAGCCAGCTTGAGAGCGCTGGCACACCGGTACGCGAGCCAGCCCATGCTGTCCCGCACCCACGGCCAGAACGCCTCTCCTACCACCGTGGGTAAGGAATTCGCCAACGTGGTGCACCGCTTGGAGCGGCAAATGGGGCAGTGTGAGGACAACGCGGTGTTGGGAAAAATCAATGGTGCCGTGGGCAATTTTAATGCCCATATTGCCGCCTATCCAGATGTCGATTGGAGCGCCCTGGGTAGGGAATTTGTAGAGGATCTGGGTTTAAGCTGGAATCCCTATACCACTCAAATCGAGCCCCATGACACCATTGCCGAGGTTTTCTCGGCCATCTGTCGATACAATACCATCCTCATCGATTTCAACCGGGACATGTGGTCCTACATATCCCTGGCTTACTTCAAGCAGAATACACGCATCGGTGAAGTCGGTTCTTCGACCATGCCCCACAAGGTGAATCCTATAGATTTCGAGAACTCGGAGGGGAATCTGGGCCTGGCCAATGCCGTCATCAATCACCTAGTGGCTAAACTGCCGATCTCGCGCTGGCAGCGCGATCTCACGGATTCAACGGTGTTGCGAAATATGGGCATCGGCCTGGGATACAGTCTGGTCGCCTATAAATCGTCACTGAAGGGCCTGGCCAAGCTTGAGCTCAATGCGGCCGTCATCGATGCCGACATCGACCAGTGCTGGGAGGTACTGGCAGAACCGATACAGACGGTGATGCGCCGTTATCGAATCCCACAGGCTTATGAGAAGCTGAAGGCATTGACCCGGGGCAACACCATTACCCAGACTGCGATTCAGCAATTTATATCTGCACTGGAACTTCCAAAGGCCGCCAAAGATCGACTCCTGGCTCTGACTCCGAGACAGTACCTCGGTAACGCCATCAAGCAGGCTGAAGATATTTGAGCAGCTACAGGGTTAATTCGTATTTCTATCGACAGGAATTCCTCAGCAAATACTGGCAGCAACAATCGGTTCAGTTGAGGCGATTTCGGCGCTATGTGAGCTAACTATTTTACCGACAGATTCCATGTCCGGGCTAATCCAGCGGCTGATAAATCAGGGCTGCCTTGTGCTGCAATGAATTGGCGCTAAGCGTCCGAGTTCCACTGGCAAGTTGTGTTAGAGGCAGGGACTTCAATGACAAACGGCGGACAGAGCTTTCAACTGCTACCAAGGTCGATATCACGTTCGCTGGCATTGACGAATTCCAGCTTCAGCTCCTGGTACTGATCGACCGCGGGATACTGGGGAAACTCTTCGATGACATTATCCGGGGCCTTGAACAGGATGCCGGCGTCGGCTTCTTCCAGCATACTGGTGTCATTGTAGGAATCGCCTGCTGCTATTACCCGAAAATTCAGGCTGTGAAAGGCTTTTACGGCTTGCCGTTTTGGGTCTTTCTGACGTAACTTGTAATCTACAATGCGGCCGGAATCATCTGCTATGAGGCGGTGGCATAACAGGGTGGGAAAGCCTAGTTGCGCCATAAGCGGCTGGGAAAATTCATAGAAAGTATCCGATAAAATAACAACTTGAAAGCGTTTCTTCAACCAGTTTATGAATTCTACAGCACCGGGCATCGGCGCCATCGTGGCGATGACCTGCTGAATATCCCTGAGACTCAGCCCATGTTGGTCCAGTAAGCCCAACCGCTGCTGCATGAGAACATCGTAGTCAGGAATATCTCTGGTTGTTGCCCTAAACTCCTCGATGCCAGTTTTTTCGGCGAAACCGATCCAAATCTCCGGTACCAATACCCCTTCCAAATCCAGACAGGTAATTTCCATTGCTGTAATACTGCTCCTGTTTTGCACCCGTAAAAGCCACAACTTAGCAGATTAGCCGGCGCTGGAACAGTTAAGGGCGAGGCCTGGTGATTAATAACACTAGATATTGATATGGGTCGGCAGGAAAACCCTACATTTTGTGTTTTTCTTATACTTATACAGTCTAAGCCATTAAATTCATTGAAGTTTTCACGTGAAACATTGCCGTCGCGAACTGACTCAGCTGTCCATACCGGCAGCACAATCGCCTTTACCAAGCCTTCTAAATGACCGAGAATATGCGGCTGTTGTAAAGCCGGCACCACCTCCGAGCCTGTAAATGCTGTCACCGAAGGAAATTCAATCACTCAACCATAGCCTCGAAGGCAGCGAGCCGAAGGACATTCTGACGACCCTGCTGCAGAAATGTCCAAACACAGGCATTTCATTCAGTGGTGCCGAGGATGTGGTGCTGATAGAAATTGCCTCGAAGCTGCCGGCTGACATACCCGTATTTACATTGGACACCGGGCGATTACACCCCCAGACCTATGAATTTATTGAGCGTGTCCGGGATCATTACGGGATTAAAATTGAACTCCTCTATCCCGATGCAGAGAAACTTCGGCAGTTGGTGAGCAATAAGGGCCTATTCAGCTTTTACCAGGATGGTCACCATGAGTGTTGCAGTATTCGTAAGGTTGAGCCTCTGCGTCTCCGACTTGCCTCTTTGGATGGTTGGATTACCGGCCAGCGCAGGGATCAGAGTCGAACCCGGGCAAAAGTCCCGGTGGTGGAACTCGACACCAGCTTCTCCAGCGCTTCCCACCCGGTGATCAAGATCAACCCGCTGGCAAACTGGAGTTCAGCGCAGATCTGGAATTACATTCGAATGTTCGATGTGCCTTTCAATTCCTTGCATGAGAGCGGTTTTGTCAGCATCGGCTGCGAGCCTTGCACTCGTCCCGTGGGCCCCAATCAGCATGAACGTGAAGGACGCTGGTGGTGGGAAGAAGCCACCATCAGGGAATGTGGACTGCACCGCGGCAACCTCGATCGTGGCTAGTCAGAAGGTCACTACTGGATCTGCGTTCGCGGCTGGATAGCTACTACGGCTTGCTCGGTTAGCGCCGGGGCAGCTCAATCTCGGCGAACAACAATTCTGCCTCCGCATTTGATGCTGTCGCGGTCACCGCCAGCACCAGGTCCTTGCTCAGATGCGGCGCAAAGATCTCCATAAAATCAAACATGTAGCTACGCAGGAAGGTACCGCGGCGAAATCCTATCTTGGTGACGCTGGCCTCGAACAGGTGGCTCGCATCGATAGCCACCAGGTCGGCGTCAACAACGGGGTCGTGGGCCATTTTCGCTACGATACCGATACCCAGGCCCAACCTCACGTAGGTCTTGATGACATCCGCATCGGCGGCCGTAAATACAACCTGCGGTTGCAGGCCCTGGGCTTTGAATGCCTCATCCAGCTTGGACCGACCAGTAAAGCCAAAAGTGTAAGTCACGATCGGGAATTCTGCTATTTGTCTGAGACTTAGCTTGGATACTTCGCATAATGGATGAGATTTTGGCAGCAATATTGCCCGGTTCCAGCGGTAGCAGGGCATCATCACCAGATCCCGGTACAGTTCCAGCGCTTCGGTGGCGATGGCGAAGTCCGCCACACCATCGGCTGCCGAGGCTGCTATTTGCTTGGGAGTCCCCTGATGCATGTGCAGGGAGACATTCGGGAACTTTTCGATAAACTGGCTGATCACCGGTGGCAACACGTATCGACACTGGGTATGGGTGGTCGCCACAGACAGGCTGCCCTGGGTTTGATCCCTGTATTCGTCCGCAAGCGACCTGATGCTGTCGATCTTGTGGATGATTTCCCCGGCAGTTTGCAGGATGGCCTCTCCGGCCGTGGTGATTCTTGACAGATGTTTACCTCTGCGGGTAAATATCTCTACCCCCAGTTCATCCTCAAGCGCACGTATCTGCTTGCTGATGCCTGGTTGGGATGTGTGCAGGGAATTGGCGGTTTGACTGATGTTGAGATCGTTCCGGGCTATTTCCCATACGTAGCGCAATTGCTGTAACTTCATCTTCGCCTCCGCGGCGTCTGGTTGTTTCCCTTGGACCCAGCATTATATTCCATTTAGCTATTAAAATATTCTAAAACATTCCTTCTAAGAATAACCATTAAGATTTATCTTTTCCAGTTTCATACCCGACTAAGAAGCGCGCCGGGCGGTCGCGACCGAAACCCATGGAATTCATACTGCACGTACTTGCCGGAGCCGGAGTGGGCTTTACAATCGGTCTTACCGGTGTTGGCGGCGGCTCGCTGATGACACCCATCCTGCTGCTGTTTCAGTACCCGGCGCCTGTGGCCATAGGCACCGATCTTCTCTATGCGGCCATCACCAAGGCTAGTGGCGCCGTATCACATCACCGCGCCACTAACGTGGACTGGAAAATAGTCGGCTTACTGGCACTGGGGAGCATCCCGATTTCACTGCTACTGCATATCTGCTTTCTGGATGCGCGCTTTGAGGGCTCTAACGAGGGTGAGCGGCTGCTGACCTATAGCTTAGGTATCATGTTGATAGTTACCGCTATCATACTGATACTGCGGAATAAATTAAGAAAGGGAGCAATAGAGGATCGACCGGCCCTGATCATGAAAGCAATACACCACCATCGTGGCCCCATGACCTGGTTAATGGGTGTGGTACTGGGCTTTTGCGTAACCCTGTCATCGGTGGGCGCAGGCGCCTTCGGCGCCGCTATTCTGCTGGTGATCTACTCTCAAACCCCGGCGGTCAGAATTATAGGCACGGACATCGCCCATGCGGTGCCACTAACCTTCGTCGCCGGGATGGGTTATTTCTTCAGCGGTTATGTCGATCTGGCGCTATTAGCAAGCTTGCTACTCGGCTCCCTGCCTACCATTCACCTGGGGTCGAAACTGGCCGCGAGGGTGCAGGATAAAACTCTGCAACGGCTATTAATCCTACTACTACTGGGGCTGGGAGGCTATTACAGCCTATCTTAGGTGCTAAGTGCTGGGTGTTAGGTGTTAGGTGTTAGGTGTTAGGTGTTAGGTATCTTTTCGAGTTCAGCTAACTGGCAATATTACCTATACATTTAAGACTCCATGGGGAACATGGCCAGTAGCGACATGATTTCGGGCCGAATCACAGTGCGCTTCCTGGTCATCAAAGAAGATATCGGCGTCGAAAGCTTGCAGAAACTCGCCCTTGTCCAAGCCCCCGAGAAACAAGGATTCATCGATACGGATGTTCCATGCCCGCAGCGTCTTAATCACCCGCTCGTGGGCAGGGGCGGAACGGGCCGTCACCAGGCAGGTTCGCAGTGGCGCCTCGCCCACTGGGAATGCCATCTGGATCTGTTGTAGTGCGGCCAATACCGGCTTGAAAGGCCCACCACTCAAGGGCCGGTCCACTGCCTCGAGTTCATTGTCGGTAAATGCCCGCAGCCCGCCGTCTTTGTATATCTGCTCAGACTCATCCGAGAACAGAACCGCATCCCCATCGAAGGCGATCTTAAGCAGTTCCTGCTGCGTGCCCGAGGTATTGGATGGGAGGATGGTGGCGGCGGCTACCCCCAGTTCCAAGGCCTGACGGACATCGGCGCCGTCCGTGGACAGGAACAAATGGCTGTTGAAGGCGGAAATATAGCGATAGGGACTATCTCCGCTACAAAATGCAGCCCTGCTTATGTCGAGCCCGTAGTGCGCGACGGAATTGAACACCCGCAAGCCAGTGTCGGCACTGTTGCGGGAGAGCAGGATCACCTCGACTGGGGATTCCTCTAGGAGATCATTCAGATGTAACAGCTTCCTTACCAGGGAAAAGGCATCTCCGGGCTGCAATGGCTCCTCTTCCCGCGCTATTTGATATTTTTGATAAGCATCCAGCCCCTCTTCTTCGTACACTCGATGGCTTTCCGCCAGATCAAATAGTGCGCGTGATGAAATTGCTATAACTAGTTGATCTATAGAAGGTTGTGACAAGTACTTATTCCCGAGATAACGGCACGATGGCAGCCTGGCACCATCATAAGTCCCCTACCGTAACAAAGCTATGTGCAATTATGTGGCGTTGCGATAAGACCCCCCGGTCTCTAATGGTGATATAAATGGACTTTATCAGTGATCTACCCGTCCCACCATGTCTCTACTGCCTAAACCTGATCAGCAACGCATAGGCCTAATCCTGACCGGCGGCGGCGCCAGGGCCGCATACCAGGTAGGCGTATTGCGCGCCATTGCCACCACCTTGCCGAAGCAGGCCAAAAACCCTTTTCATGTCATCGCTGGCACTTCGGCAGGTGCATTGAATGCCGCCTCCCTGGCCACCCACGCCCATCACTTACGGACCGCGGTGAGAACCCTGGAAACCATATGGAAAAACATCAGCAGTGACATGGTTTACGATCTGCACTCGGCAAACTTGCTGAGCAGTGCATCGGGCCTGGTTCTTAACATGCTCAGCGCTAAGAATTCCGACAATGCAGTGGCTTTGCTGCACAACGCACCGCTGGCCGAGTTACTTGCCAGGGTGATCAAGTTCAATCGGATCCAACACAATATCGACATCGGCCTACTGGATGCCCTTAGTATCACGGCCTCAGCCTATAGCAGTGGAGAATCGGTCTCTTTCTACCAGGCTATTAAAAATATAGAAGATTGGCAGGGCCCTCACCGGATTGGTGTCAGGACCCAGCTGGGATTGGAACATCTGATGGCTTCCGCGGCGATCCCGGTCATCTTTCCCGCGGTAAAACTGGGTGCACAGTATTTTGGCGATGGTGCGATCAGGCAGTTAGCCCCCACCAGTACCGCAATGCACTTGGGTGCCAGGCGTTTGCTGGCCATCGGTGTCAGCGGTAACCGCACCAGGTCGCCGCTGGAAGATGAATTGACGGAGCAACCTTCCCTGTCTCAAATTCTCGGTCATATCCTCAACAGTGCCTTCGTCGATGCCTTGGAGAACGATCTGGAATTTATCCGCCACATGAACGCGGTAAATCCCCTGGTGCCGAAACCTGTGATCGAGCGTAATTCCATTCACATGAACAAGATTGACCTGCTGGAAATATCACCGAGCCGGGAACTCAATGTGCTCGCCATGGAGCACTACCATGAACTCCCCAAGACCATGACCCGCTATATCAAGGAGGGCTCATCTGGCACCCTGCTTAGTCTGATATTATTCGAGCGAGGGTTCTGCGGCGCCCTATGCCAGCTAGGTTTTGAAGATGGCATGGAGAAGGAAGGCAGGATTCGGGATTTCTTTGCGGAGCTGAACTAGAGAACTTTAGGTGTCAGCCCTTGCAGGGGCGTAACAGGCACCGGTACCGGCCAGGCTGCAGTAGCCGTCGGGGTTTTTCGCCAGGTATTGCTGATGATAGCCCTCTGCATAATAAAACTCTCCCAGCGGCATGATTTCAGTCGTTATTTCAGCATAATTACTGTCTCGCAGAGCGGCCTGAAATTGTACTTTCCCTTGCTTAGCCTGCTGCAATTGCTCATCACCGACCGTATAAATCGCGGAGCGGTACTGGCTGCCCCGGTCGTTGCCCTGCCCCATGCCCTGGGTTGGGTCATGGGATTCCCAAAACGCCCCGAGTAAGGTCTGAAAAGTCACTGTCGCCGGATCATAAAATACCAGCACCACTTCGGTGTGACCCGTGCGACCGCTGCATACATCCTCGTAGCGGGGATTGCCGGTGATCCCACCGGCGTAGCCCACCGCGGTACTGAAGACCCCGGGTAATTGCCAGAACAAGCGCTCGGCACCCCAAAAACAGCCGAGGCCAAATACTGCCTGTCGCAGATGATCCGGCACTGGCTCGACGATTGGATTGCCGGAGACATAATGGAGAGGCGAAAATTGTACCGGTTCTGCCCGATCCGCTATCGCGTCCGCTGGAGCCGGTAAATCGAGTAAAGTTTTTTCGCGCCTAAACAAGCTGAATTTCTCCTGAGAATCTTGCAGCGCTGCATTTAATTTCGGCGTAGCGCGATGGTATTGAATCATACACCGGATTACGGCATGATGCCGCCAATCCCTGCCACTGCAGCTGGCCAGAAGCCCCTGGAACGATGTATGAATTCCGCACTACTGCCAAATTATGGACATCCTGATCTCGAATTCGATCATGGGCGGGGCAGCTATCTGTACACCGATGACGGCCAGCGTTATCTGGATTTCGCCATGGGCATCGCGGTAAACAGCCTCGGTCATTGCCATCCGGCGTTGGTGGCCGCATTGACCGAACAGGCAAATAAACTCTGGCATACTTCGAATCTATTCCGTATTAAGCAGAGTGAACGGCTGGCACAAAACCTGGTCAGGCAAACCTTCGCCGACAGGGTTTTCTTCTGCAACTCCGGCGCCGAAGCGGTCGAGTGTGGTTTTAAACTTATTCGTCGCTACCATTACAGCAAGGATCAGCCCCAGCGCAATCGAATCGTAAGCCTGAGCGGTTCATTTCACGGCCGCACCCTGGCTACCATTGCAGCTGCCGCGAACCCCGCTCACTGTGACGGCTTCGTAGTTGGCGACGGCGGCTTCGACCAGGTTGAGTTTGCTGACATCGACTCGCTGCGGCAGGTCATCGACGAGCGCACCGCGGGAATCATCATCGAACCCATCCAGGGCGAGAGCGGAATCAAGCAGGTGCCAGGGGATTACCTTGGCGCCGTCAGAGAACTCTGCGACCAGCAGGACATCGTGCTGATGTTTGATGAAGTGCAGTGCGGTGTAGGCCGTAGCGGCACACTGTACGCCTACCAGCACTACGGCATAAGTCCCGATATTCTGGCATCGGCAAAAGGTCTCGGAGGTGGCTTCCCCATCGGCGCCTGCCTCACCATTGAGAAACTGTCCGTTACCATGACCCCCGGCAGTCACGGTAGTACTTTCGGCGGCAACCCCCTGGCCATGGCAGTGGCAAACGCTGTCGTCGATGAGATAAGCCAGGATAAATTTCTCGCAGAACTGGCAGCCAACAGCGACTACTTCCGGGCCGGCTTGGCAGTTCTGGTTGAGACCTACCCACAACTGCTCCGTGGCATTTCCGGAGTCGGCATGATGATCGGCCTGCTATGTCTGATCGATAGCATGGAACTCATTGCCCGCTTGCGGGATAATAAAATGTTGGTAGTCAAAGCCGGGGGTAATAGCATTCGAATTCTGCCGCCTTTAAATGTGGCCCGAGCAGAAATAGACGAAGCTTTAGAAATCCTGTCCAGCGTATTGGAAACATGGTGAATTTAATTACACATCGAGCACGGGGGTGAGTATGATCGAGGCGAATGAGATTGACAGGGCTTGGAACCACGAGTCACGGGCGGCCGCAATGAAAGCGATTCTGCTTGCCCTGGTGCCACTGCTAATCAGCAGCGGCGGCACCGCTGCGGCAAATCCGGACCTGGCCAATGCGTTGATTACAGACACTGCCACTCACACCACTGTTGAACTATTAAAAAGACCCGCAGCCATGACCTCAGACTCACCCTACCTGGCAGCCAACGATGCTCCCATCCTGCCGTTTGAAATCTCCGTCGCCGAGGCGGACATCGAGGACCTGAAACGGCGTCTGGCCAACACCCGCTGGCCCGATCAGATTGCCGGTACCAGCTGGGAATACGGAACCGATCTCAGTTATCTGCGCGAGCTAGTGGACTATTGGCAGAATGAATTTGACTGGAGGAAACAGGAATTTGAATTAAATCAATTCGATCAATTCAAAACTGAAATTGATGGATTGGAATTACACTTCACCCATCAACGTTCACCAAGTGAGGATGCCATACCGCTGTTAATGGTACATGGCTGGCCCGGCTCGATCAGTGAATTCAGCAAGATAATCGGACCCCTCACCGATCCGGGAAATCATGGCGGCGACATCACCGATTCTTTTCATATCGTCGCACCATCCTTGCCAGGCTTCGGGTTTTCGGGCAAGCCCCGACAGCCGGGAGTCAGTCCGGAAAAGATCGCCCACATCCTGGCCGCCCTCATGGAAAAGATCGGTTATCAACGCTATGCCATCGCCGGTGGCGATTGGGGAGCGATTATCAATCGGCATCTGGCCAATCATTACCCACAGCGCTTAATCGGTTTGCACTCGAATATGATTCTGGCGTCAGCGCCGGCCGATGAAGAGGCGCGCAATGCAGTGACCACAGCAGAGAATCAATTGCGTGCTTCCCGTGGGGCCTTCATGCAAAACGAACGGGCTTATCAACTAATTCAAGGCACTAAGCCGCAAAGCTTGGGCTATGGTTTGAACGACTCACCGGCCGGGTTGGCGGCATGGATTATTGAAAAATTTCACGGTTGGACTGACATGCCCCAGGGCAGTGAGGGCTATCTCGACAATCATTTCAGCAAGGACGAGTTGTTAACCAATATATCCATCTATTGGTTTACCGAGACAATTACTTCATCGACCCGTATCTATTACGAGAACAGCAAGACGGCGGTAGAGAAACCCATCGAGTATATCGATGTGCCCACCGGTGCTGCCATTTTTCCGGCCGAAATATTCATCACCCCAAAGTCCTGGGCCGAGGCGTCCTACGATTTGCGCCATTGGACCGTGATGTCCGAGGGCGGGCATTTTGCAGCCCTGCAAAAACCCCAGCTCTACCTGAACGACCTGAGGGAATTTTTCCGATTACTGCGCTAGGTCCTTGCGCTAAAAAACCCGGCAAATGTCCACCGCAGCGCAGCAGGCATAATAACGACACCAGGAGCGGTTTAATCCCACCCTCAAGCCGGCTCAGGTTAAGCTGCTAGAGTCTGGCGACAAAGCACGCTAGCAAGTTCCAAGCACACAGGAAAAATGGACATCATGAATAATAGCCTCGCCGCCAACTCAGCATTGAACCGAGCATTTAGCCCGCTGTTGACGCTGTTATGCTGCGCCGGGCTGGTGCTGCCAAGCCTGGCCCGAGCCCAGGCATTTGGTGGCCTCGAAGCTGAATCGAGTTCGCTGTGGACACTGCTAATCGCCACTTTCGTGTTAATCGTCACAGTCGCCAGCGCCGCACTACCTTATTCCGCCATTAGACAATGGCGAGGTGCATGGCGGATGGCGGCAATCGCCCCCCTCGTCGTTCTCCTTTTATGGCTTGCAGCGATTACTATTTCCAAGATATTGACCACCGGTTCCCGTGCGCTGTGGCCACTGGAGATGTTTGCCTGGGCAATGCTGAACATGATTTACATGGTCTCAATAATGACCATCAAGAGGATGTTTGCGAAAGCAGACGAAGATAGCGCCTCGCCTGGGTTATGAACTAAAAAGGCTGCTGGCAGAGGAGGTACTCTTATTGTCAGCAATCTTTTTATTCGGGAGATTTCCCCAGCCTTTGGGGATTAGCCGGCTATACTGCCTAATTATACTGTTGACATACTGTATGCTGTCTAATTTAGCAGTCCAATTATAATCCGATAACTGGCCCGATTGCACATGATAAACAGCAAGCAACTCATTGAATTAACTGGCATTTCCAGGGCGACGCTGAACAATTACGTAGCCCTCGGTATACTGCCTAACCCTCTTATCAGGACACTCAGAGGGGAAGAGGGTCGCGCCACCCGCCTGGGTTACTTCGAAGAAGATGCAGTGGCCTGTATAAAAAAAGTGCAGAAACTCAAGAAACAGGGCCTGTCGATGGCGAAGATTTCGGAACAACTGGGCGGCCACGTCCCCTCCTCTTCCCCTGGTAAATCTTCCATAGCAGCCAACATAAGTTCCTCGGTAGCTAAGCGGGGGCCGCTCACCGGCCTTTCTCTAGAGGCATCTATCGAGAATTTGCCGGGACCAGCCTATATGGTTAATAACAACTTCGAATTAATCTGGCGCAATGATTGCGCAGTCGACACTTTCTTTCCCAGCGATGGGGGACTCTGCGGTGACCTGGAATCACGGAATTTACTTAAACTCCTTTTCAACGGCGGACTTGCCGAAGATGGGGACAGGCTAAGGAATCTGCTTGAGCCCCATATCGCAGCAGCTAAGAAACGCCTGAGCCAGGCCGCGCTGATGAAGGTCTACGCCGCCCTCGATGGTAATCAATTGAGTATTTTGAAGGACTTATACGATAATGTGGAGGCGATTGCTAACGAGCCTACGGTGCACTTTCCTGCGATCCTGCCGGGAGCCGATGGCGAACCGATGTTCTGTGATCTCTATATCTGTTTCTACCGGGAAGGGATCCTGTTCAGCTATAACCCGGTATTGCTGGATGACGACTTCTTGTTGGAATTTCTCAGTAAACGAAACCACGTCATCAACCGATTGTTAAAGAAGAGCAAACCCTATCTGACGAATGTGTCGGTAATGGTGGCGGGCATTCAAAACTCCAGCGAGATTTGCTCAGAGTTAGCGGCAGAGGAATACTTCGAGTTAATCAACAACATTTGGCAACAAAGCGAAGCCATCTTCCGTAAATATTACGGCACCCACGGCAAGCATTCCGGTGATGGCATGGTCTATTACTTCTTCCCCCAAGCGGATTGTGACTATAAGTTGAACGCGATCCAGTGCTCGCTGGAATTAAAGCAGATGATGAAAGCCATAAGCCAGCACTGGCAATCGCGTAAAGGCTGGTTCAGCGATATATATCTCAACATCGGTTTGAATGCAGGCCAGGAATGGTTCGGCAGTTACCACGCCGGCGGCCACGTGGAGTTTACGGTGCTCGGTGAAACCATCAACCACGCCTCTGGCATTAGCGATTTTGCCCGCAATGGTTCGATCTGGATCAGCAAGAACATGCTTAATCAAATATCCACACAAATACGCGCCCGCATCAGCTTTGGCATCAGCCGAAGAACCCACAAAGACGAAACCGTGTTCGTGACAGACACCTATGCCAGTCTCGGCACTCTGCTCGATGACTCCAACTGCCACAACGGTAAATTCAGGGACATGGAAATGCTTGCGGTCACCGAAATTCGAGACATCGATTTGTCAGTGTAAGCATGATCCAGGATAGGCTTCAGATCTCGAATCGATGATAAAGATCGGCATCACGACTACAACAGCATCAAGCCAAGGATGAAAAATCCGACGGTGGCGATAGCGGCGCTGATACCCGCATAAGGCAATTGAGTCCGAACATGATCTATATGGTCTGTTGCCGACGCCATCGATGCCACCACCGTGGTATCGCTGATGGGAGAGGCATGATCACCAAACACCGAGCCGGACAATACTGCAGCCAGAAACAGCGAAGTGGACAACTCGAGGGACAGGGCAATCTGCATTGCCAGGGGAATCATGATCGCGAAGGTGCCCCAGCTTGAGCCTATAGAGAATGCTATGAAGCTCGATATGAGGAACAACAGGGGTAGCAACATGAACAGTGGAATTGTCTCCTGGGCCAGGCGCGCCACATACACACCGGTGCCCAGCAAGTTCGCAACGTCACCCAGAGCCAGGGCGAACAACAGGATCATGGCCACCGGTAAGAGCCCGCCAGCCCCTCTTAGAAACGTATGCATTAATTCATCGAGGGCGCTGCGCCTGGCTTGCAATACCAGTATCCAAGCCGCCAGCAGCGCCAACAGTACTGCCCACAATACCGAGGTTGAACCGGAACCCGCACTGAGATCCCCTTCTCCGGTTATATACAGACTCAGCGGCATCGCCACTACCATGACCAGGATTGGCACGATCATAAATCTTGCCTTGTCGTCCGGGCTCGCCGCTTCATGCTGTGCCAGGATAGAAGGATCGACCATAGGTGTTGCATTAGGCCACAGCACCTGCCCAGCCTCCGTGCGGGCCTGGGCCCGTCGCATTGGTCCAATTTTGATATTCCGGGAAATGACGAATGCGGAAAACAGGATCACGATGATTGGGTACAGATTGAATGCGATAGCACCGACGAATACATCAATTGGATTATCGATAGAGGATGAAGCCAGTAAACTGAGGATTATCGCGCCCCAGGCATTGAGTGGAATCATGACGCAGACCGGCGCCGATGTGGAATCGATTATGTAAGCCAGTTCCTCGCGGGAAACCTTGTAGCGATCAAACAGCGGGCGCGATATAGCACCGGCGACCAACAGTGTCATATTGGACTCGATGAAGACCACGATCCCGGTGAAGTAGGCTAGCCATTTGGCCCGGCGCGCGCTATCGACCCAGGCTCTTTCTTCGAGCAGTCGAATGAACCCGCGGACCCCTCCAGCCTTCTCGATGGTCGCGATCAGGCCGCCGATGAGCAGGGTAAATATCAGTACTCTGGTATCGCCAGGATCACTGAATACATTGACGACGCCCTCGATCGCGAGCGCGATGCCGGACACAGGATTAACGGATTCGACGATACAGAAACCCACCCAGATCCCGATTCCCAGGGAAGGGATAACCTGGCGGCTAATGATTGCCAGCACAATTGCGAGCAAGGGCGGCAAAATCGACGTCCAATCGGTTACATACATCTTCTAATCCTGCATTGTCTCGACAAACGTTGCCAGGCTGAGCTGCGGAGGATTACATAGATTAGATTTAATCGAAACAACAATCGGGAAATAGGATTAGGGCCGTACCAAGACTCGGAGATCAAGCGATTAGCCACCGAAACAATTAGCGAATGTGGAGTTTCTGTGGTAAAAATAGTGCCTACAGTGGTGCTGATTTCAGTAGTTATTGCACCTGGTTCCCTAATTTTCATTCACCGAGGAATTAGCTATGGATCGTCGCTCCTTTCTGACCAATATGAGTGCTGCAACAGTGGCCTCTATAGCCGGCGCAGTCACGCTTTCAGAGAAAGCGGACGCTCTCGAAGAAGCCATGAGTGTAGAGTTGGATAAACGCATTGTTACACCCAGCTTCTGTAATATCGATCCGACGCCAGAAGCCGTTGCCGGTGATGCCCGTCCCTATTACCAGCACGATGATCCTCGTATTCCCAAGATGCCAGCGGCGCCGACACTCATTGACTTCTATAAGCTACGCTTTGCACCAGCTAATCACGTCTTGCAAAGCGCCCGACTCGCCAAGATCAACGGCATGAACGAGAAGATCATCCTGGCCTGTCTGCTGCATGATATCTCCGTGGGCAATTTCATTCGCACTGATCACGGCTACTGGTGTGCACAGATGGTCAAACCCTACGTGGACGAAGAAGTGAGTTGGGCAATTGAGGCGCACCAGGCCCTGCGATTCTTCCCGGACACCGAAGTTGGCTACGAATATCCGGACGCCTATATCCGTCTTTTTGGTGCCGACTACAAGCCAGAACCCTATATTGTCGAGGCCCATGCCAAGGCTAGAAAACATCGCTGGTACATGACCTCCCGCCTCATCACCCTGAATGATCTGTATTCGTTTGAGGAAGGTGTGGTCGTGGACATCGATGATTTTACCGACATCATCGGTAGAAACTTCAGGCAACCGAAGGAAGGTCTGGGATTCGACAGCAGTCCCGTGGCGCACATGTGGCGCTCGATGATCTGGCCAAATAACTTCCTGTAGCGTTCACCGTCAGGCGATAAAACAGGTGCACCTGTTCCCTATGATCGACCAAAGCAAAGATGTCAATGAGCATCTTTCTGTGTTACCAGAGGATTGGCGCCTGCCGCTGACGGCATTGCAAAATGCAGAAGCAACCACCATAGCTGCAGCGGCGCGCAAACATGGGGTGGCAGGCTTGCTCTGGAATAAGTGGCGGGTTTAGTCTGGAATGGGTGGCAGATTTGCTCTGGAATAAGTGACAGCTTTCGTCTGGAATACGCATTAAAAGTGAAGTATGATGCACCAGTTATTTGGTGAACAGTGAAATTACTAAAAATAAGGGGAAGAAAATGAGTTCAGAGAACATCATTGTAGCTTTGATAGTTGCTGTAGCGGCAATTGGCGCTTTTGCTGGAGAGAGTATTGATGAACAATACGTAACTCTGGCCCTACTTGCATTAGGCGTGGTCACTGGCTTTATGAACCCGGCAAGTGATATGAGTGAGCGTACCGCTATGCTGGTAGTAGCTTTCGCGTTGGGTACGGTCGCAATGCAGTTAGATGCGATACCTGAGGTTGGTACGTATCTGAGCAGCATCTTCGGTGGAATTGGTACAGCCGTTGCGGGTGCGTATTTAGCCAATTTTACGCTAGTGCTAATTGACCGAATAAAACCTGCAAAACAGGCGTAGATTACTTTAAGTAAACTGCGCGATCCTTGCTGCGGGCAGTCTTAAGCAGAAGGTAGATTGTAGTGTATTGATAAACGTGCGCAGCGACTAAGCTAAGAAAGCTATCGCGAAAGTAGGCGTTCGTCCTCAATTCAAGTCACTAAAAGGGTGAGTCGGTGGACTCGCCCTTTTAGCTTAACCTGTAAGCGCTTTTAATTCACCATGTACCCCGCCAGCCCAAATTGGACATAGTCGCCAGCTCACATGGCTAAGGAAAATTTTATCCTACCAAATTGATGTAACTGATTAATTGAATTGGTGCCCGGAGCCGGAATCGAACCGGCACGGTGTTTCCACCGAGGGATTTTAAGTCCCTTGCGTCTACCAATTTCGCCATCCGGGCGTATCTGAGGATGGGCTTCACAGATAAATTGGAGGCTGAGGTCGGAATCGAACCGGCGTACACGGAGTTGCAGTCCGCTGCATGACCACTCTGCCACTCAGCCTGTAGTTATCGGCGTTCTCGTCGCTGGATTGTCCTATCCACAAACCTGAAGTAGTACCGAAAAGTTGGCGCACTATACCAAAACATCGGTGTTTCAGCATGCACTACCTGCTTCAAAACCAGGTCCCATGCGCCATTGCAATGACTACCCTGTTACCACATCCGGGTGCAGGGTGTTTGAAGAAAATTGGAGCGGGAAACGAGATTCGAACTCGCGACCCCGACCTTGGCAAGGTCGTGCTCTACCAACTGAGCTATTCCCGCTTTAGGAGACCGGTATTATCTTCGGTTTGGAGTGCCATTAGCAATCGGAATTCCGGATTTACTCGGAAAGCTGACCCCCCAAAAACAGGCGCCTATTCTAATGGCTAAAGCTTGCAAGTCAAGTCGATCCGGGGCCAAGCCGGCAATTAGTGTCGGTCTGTATTTCAGAGCCCATCGGATTTCGGAAACAGTACACTCCAGGCGTTTCTGAAATAGTGAATCATGGACCAGACACTGACCAGGGCCGCCAGGTTGAGCAATAGATAGCCGGAAAACCAGACCCACTCCGGCAATGAGGCATCGGCGAGCAGGAGGATGATAATCGCTATCATCTGTATGGTGGTCTTGAGCTTGCCGGAGAAGATGACGGCGACGGTATTCCTCAGCTCCCTGAGTGCCATCCACTCACGCAGGGCCGAAATCAGCAATTCCCGGGTAATAATAATGGTCGCGGCAATCATCAGCGCCGGGTACACCGCCACCAGCACGATTAAAATCACACTGATGAGTAGCTTGTCTGCAACCGGATCCAGGAAGGCGCCAAGTGCGGAGGTCTGATTGAGGGACCTGGCCAGATAGCCATCCAACCAGTCCGTCAGGCTGGCCACGGTGAATAAAATCGCGGCGAGCAGGTGCGCGGAATCTGCCCCTGAATAATAGCAGGCGACAATCACTGGAATCAGCAATATGCGAGAGTATGTGGCTATATTTGCCCAGTTCATAAGAATTTACAGAATGTTATTGTTTTTGGTTTCAGTCAGTTACACGGTCAAAGTAAAGTGAATAGTCAATCATCCCTCATAATCCGGGAATCGAAGTATTCACTAATCTGGTTATTGATTATGCAGCTGCGCATATATGTTTTCGGCCATTTTCCTACTAATACCAGTGACTTTTGCAATTTCTTGCTCACTGGCCTTGCTGATTTCCTGTCGGCCGCCAAAATAGCGCAACAGCTCGCGGCGGCGTTTGGGTCCCAGGCCGGGTATCTGTTCCAGCATCGATTGGCTGCGCGCCTTGTTGCGGCGTGCCCGGTGGCCGGTAATGGCGAAACGATGGGCCTCATCCCTGACTTGCTGCAACAGATGCAGGGCCGGAGAGGCAGTGGCTAGTGCCAGCTCTCGAAAATGATCACCGCAGCGCAGGAACAGCGTCTCCTGACCGGCGCGGCGGCTTATGCCCTTGGCGATGCCCAATAGCTGGATTTCCGGCAATTGAAACTTCTCCAGAATTCCATGGGCCTGAGTCAACTGGCCCTTGCCGCCATCGATGAGGAGGATATCCGGTACCTTCCCCTCCCCCTTCATGAGCCGGGTGAAGCGCCGGTCCAGAGCTTGCTCCATGGCGGCATAGTCATCGCCGGGGGTGATACCCTCAATGTTGAAACGTCGATAATCACTCTTCACTGCGCCGTTGTCGTCGAAGACCACACAAGCGGCTACGGTTTTTTCACCGGCGGTGTGACTGATGTCGAAACACTCAATTCTGCTGGGGATAGATTCCAGAGCAAGAACTTCTTGTAAGGCCTGGAAACGCTTCACTATATTCTGCTTATTACTGATGTGGCCCTGAAGCGATTCACGGGCGTTGGTGACAGCCAGTTGCACCCATTTGGCGCGATGACTCCGCACTCGCATGGACAGTTTGACCTTGTGGTTAGCAACGTATGAAAGTGCCGCTGTCAGCTCTTCAGCGCCCTCCAGCGGGGCTGGTACGATGATCTCGGCGGGAATAGCGGCGGCTTTGTCCGCGCCAAGGTAGGCCTGGGAAATGAATGCCGTTACCACCTCGGCGGCATCGTTTGCCAGGCGGAACCTGGGGAAAAAGCTTTTACTGCCTATAATGCGGCCGGCGCGGACGTATATCGCATGGACACAGACGTAGGGCTGCCGTAACTCAGCGGCCAGCACATCGGCATCGCCACCCTGATTGGCGACGAACTGCGCTTCCTGTATGCGCCGCAGATCGATGATCTGATCCCGAACCACTGCCGCCCGCTCGAAATTTTCCGCCGCGGCGCTGCGCTCCATGCTGGCAGATAATTCCTTGATCAATAGATCGCTCTTGCTTTGCAGGAACAGGGTGGAGTAATGCACGTCTCGGGCATAATCTTCGGCATCGATTAAACCGACGCAGGGACCGGTGCAGCGGGCGATCTGATACTGCAAACAGGGTCTTGACCTGTTCTTGAAATAGCTGTCTTCACATTGCCTTACCTTGAAAACCTTCTGTAAAACCTGAAGAGTCTCCCGGGTTGCATGGGCGCTGGGATAGGGACCGAAGAAACGCCCCTTGCCCTTGCGAGCGCCGCGGTAGAATCCCAACCTGGGATATTTATCCGTCGCGCTCAGGAGGATGTAAGGGTAAGACTTGTCGTCCCGCAGCTGGATGTTATAGGTGGGCCGGTGGGTTTTTATCAGGCTCTGCTCCAGTAGCAGAGCCTCGGTATCGCTATTGGTAATGGTAACCTCGATATCCGCAATCTTCGCCACCATTGCCATCGTCTTCGTAGCCAGCCCGGAGACCCGAAAATAGCTGCTGACGCGGCTCTTGAGGCTGCGGGCCTTGCCCACGTAGATGACCTTGCCGCCAGCATCCAGCATCCGATAAACACCGGGTCTCGCGGTCAAGTTGGCAAGACAGTGCTTGTGGTCAAACTGCGCGGGGGCGGGCTCTGACATGATCCTGCGTTGTCACCATAAACTGTGAAGGGGGTCGCGACAGACTTTAGGGTGTTTTAACGCACATTGGAAGCGGCTTCGGGGTTCAACCTACGACTTTTGAGACAATTATTACCACCTGATTCACCGCTAAACAAATGTGCTTGAAGGAAATC
This sequence comes from Gammaproteobacteria bacterium, assembly GCA_002731775.1. Lineage (GTDB taxonomy): Bacteria > Pseudomonadota > Gammaproteobacteria > Pseudomonadales > Pseudohongiellaceae > UBA9145. Next base: position 7,771 of record PCCP01000036.1, on the reverse strand, counting down.
CTCTCCGGGCCAGAGAATCGAGATCTGGTGCTGGAGACCCTGAAGATTTGCCGATGCTAGATGAGCTGCACTTCCGGCACTAGGCCGATACCGAATTGGCTGAGGATAGAACTACTCATCTCCTGCGCCAACAACAGAATGTCTTCGCCACGGGCCTCGCCAGTGTTCACTAACACCAATGCATGTCGTTCGTAAACTCCGGCAGGTCCGCGCCTTCTGCCTTTCCAACCGGCCCGGTCCAGTAGCCACGCCGCCGGGATCTTGACCAGATGCTCATCCTCAGTGGCATAGCTGGGAACCTTGCCATGCTCGCTCTGCAGCGCATCGTACTTGTCCCGGGAAACCACAGGATTCTTGAAGAAGCTACCGGCATTGCCCAGTTCGGCAGGGTCCGGTAGCCGCGAGCGCCGAATCCGGCACACCGTGTCATAGACCTGCTGTGGGGTAATCCCAGGCTCTGGCAGCGCCGCTTTCAAAGCCTGGTAGTCGAGATTGGGCAGGTTGTGCGCAGACAATTTGAAGCTAGCCGAGAGCACGACGTAGCGATGGCTCGACTGCTGTTTGAAAACGCTGCCGCGATAGCCAAATTCACATTCAGCCCTGGAGAAATTGCGCACCGCGTCGCGCTCCCTGTCCAGTACCTCAATCTCTACCAGGAACTGCGCGAGTTCGACCCCGTAGGCACCGATATTCTGAATCGGCGCCGCCCCTACCGACCCAGGAATAAGTGCCAGATTTTCATAGCCATACAGAGAATTATTCATGCAATAAGATACAAACTCATGCCAGTTTTCGCCGCAGCTGGCCTGCACCATTCCGGACTCAGGAAGATGGCTGATGCCTTGAATATTCATGTGGCAGATGAGGCCCGCATAGTCTTTAACAAACAGCACATTAGTGCCGCCACCCAGAATCTGCACGGACAGATTTTTGTCCCTGGCGAACTCCAGCGCTCGGCGCAGCTCACCGAGACTCCTGACATCGGCGAAATAGGCTGCCATCGCCGGCACCCCAAAGCTGTTATAGGCGGCGAGCTGCACCTGCTGCTGAATCTGACTGGCTGTGTTCAACATCGCTAGCCGCCAACCGGGTCGGGGAAATGCCGGTCGCGGATGTAAGCCAGCAAGCCATCGCTGGCATCCTCTATCAGATCCAGCACCACGTCGAAGCCTTCGGCGCCACTGAAATAGGGATCTGGTACCGCCTCGCAGTCGGCGCCGGCATAATCCAGGAACAACTGCAGCTTTGACAGGTAGTCTTGAGGACAACGGGCCTGCAAATCCCTCAGGTTGGCATTGTCCATGGCCAGGATATAGTCGAATCTCTCGAAGTCACTGGCTTGTACCTGCCGGGCGCGAAAACTGCTCAGATCGTAACCTCGCTGGGCGGCAGTTTCGATGCTGCGCCGGTCCGGTTTTTTACCAATGTGATAATTCCCTGTACCAGAACAATCTACGTGAATTTTATCCGCTAAACCTGCATTTTTAATGCGATTATTGAAAACACCATGTGCCGTGGGAGAGCGACAGATATTACCCAGGCACACCATTAGAACCTGAATATTTGCAGTCATGAGGCTGAGCATCCAGACGCGGAGGAAACCATCGATCAAGTTTCTGCAAGGAAGCTGCGTACCGCCTCCAGCTCGTGCTCTGTGTCCACACCCGGTGGTATGGCTTGCTCGCAGAGTGCGAGCTGGACTCTGACCTTGACCCCATTGCTGAGCGCACGCAGCTGCTCGAGTTTTTCCTGAACTTCCAGCTCCGATGGCGCCCATTGCACGAATTGATTCAGGGTCGATACCCGATAGGCATAGATGCCGATGTGACGGAAGCAATTCCTGGCGGAAACGCTGCCCTGCCAGGGAATAGCGGAACGGCTGAAATACAGGGCATTGCCCTGATTGTCGATGACCACCTTGACTACATTGGGATTATCGATCTGCTCTTGCGAGCTGATTGTTTCACACAAGGTGGCGATGCCGGCGTCCGCGTTGGCGGCGAGAATATTTGCCACCTGGTCGATCGCCTCCGGCGGAATCAGGGGTTCGTCGGCCTGCACATTGACGACGATGTGCTGATCCTCGAGGCGCAACTGCGCCGCGACTTCCTGCAAGCGATCGGTGCCGGAGCGATGCTCGGCAGACGTCATGCAGACCCTGGCGCCGAAGCCTTCGGCCACGGTCTTGATGCGCTCATCGTCGGTGGCAATATAGACTGCAGTGGCGGCACTGGCCTGGGCCTGCTCGAACGTGCGCTGGATCATGGGTTTGCCGACGATGTCCAGTAGGGGTTTGCCGGGCAAACGACTGGCGGCATACCTGGCTGGAATTACTACCGAGAAAGTCACCGGTACTTGTCTCGTTCTTCAGCGGAAATTTTCCTGGCTTCGGTGCTGAGCATAACCGGCACGTCGTCTCTAATCGGAAAAGCCATTGCATCTGCGAAACACAGCAACTCGGCGGCGGCCTTGTCATAGCGCAGATCGCCCTTGCAGACCGGACATACCAGAATATTTAATAGTTTTTGATCAAGCATAGAGATCCTTTGATAACACTACGGCGCATTCGGTTAATGCTTGCGCAATTTTTCCAACTGTTCCAGCAATGGGCCGAGGAATTCCTGCTGCAGCTTCACATCGACCGACAGGTACCAAAAATTCGGCATGGCGAATTGTCGACATTTTACCGCATCTTTTTCAGTCATGACGACCGGTTGCTGCATATCAATACCCTGGTCTTCAAAATCGCTTTCGGAAAACAGATGATGATCCCTGAAGCTGAATTTTTCCAATTGGTAGGGGAGCGTATTCAGCAATTGGTAGAAACGCTCCGGATTACCGATAGCAGACACCGCTTGGATCTTGTTACCCATGGAAAACGGCGCGCCGGCGAACGGCCTTTTTTCCCCGTTACCGAGGTTGATCAGGAAGCGGGGAATCAGTTCCATGGTGGTGGCAGATTCGAGTTCAGCCAACTCGGTGTTGGCCTCGGCATTAACAACAATGTAGTCGACCGATCGTAGGCGCGAAACCGGTTCACGCAACGGCCCTGCCGGTAAACACAGGTGATTGCCAAACAGACGCTGGCCGTCTACCACAGCGATTTCGATGTCGCGATGTAGTCGGTAATGCTGTAGGCCGTCGTCACTCAAGATCACATCGACGGACTCATTTTCCAGCAGGCGGCGCAGTGCCGACTCGCGATCTGGATCGACAACTACCGGGCATCCCGTCCGTTGCAGCATAAGCAGAGCTTCATCACCGCAGATGTCCACGGCGGTGGCTGTGGTTACTGCCAGGGGATAGTCGGGAGTGCTACCGCCGTAACCCCGACTGATTATGCCAGGCCTGATACCCTGCTCCAGAAAGTGATTCGCCAGCGCCATCAGCAGCGGCGTTTTACCGGTGCCGCCGACGCTGATATTACCGATGACGATCACCGGCACGGTATGAGATTCAGGGCGGGACGCAGGCCGCTGCATCTTTTGGCGGTAGCGACTGAGCACTTGAAAAATCCACGCCAACGGCCACAGCGCATGTAACCACGGAGCTTGTTTAAGCCATGCCCGTTCGAGGAAATTCATTGCTTCGGTACCGCTTCGTTCCCTAAGAACTGGTTCTTGTGAAGCCGTGCATACTGGCCGTTGCTGGCCAGTAATTCGGAGTGTATTCCCGACTCCACGATATGGCCCCGCTCCATGACCAGTATCAGGTCCGCGTTCTCAATGGTCGATAAACGATGCGCGATGACAAATGTAGTGCGGCCCTTGATCAGTGTCTTTAACGCCTCCTGTATATGTTGCTCCGATTCCGAGTCCAGCGCCGAGGTCGCCTCATCGAGGATCAGTATCGGCGCATCCTTTAGTAATGCCCGAGCGATAGCGATGCGTTGACGTTGGCCCCCGGAGAAGTGACTGGCATCATCTCCCACCTGGGAATTCAGACCATCATTGAGCTGGCTTATAAATTCCATGGCGTGGGCATTCTCGGCCGCGGTAATAATTTTATCCCGGGCCACTGACTCGCTGCCGTAGGCGATGTTCTCGGCAACCGTACCATCGAATAACACCACCTTTTGCGACACCAGAGAAATGTGCTGGCGCAAGTTGTGCAGAGAGTACTGCTGAATCGGAATCCCATCGAGGGTGATCGTGCCCTGGTCAAGCTCGTAAAAACGTGGGATCAGGCTAACCAGGCTGGATTTTCCGCTGCCTGACTTGCCCACCAGGGCAATCGTCTGGCCGGGTTCGGCAACGAAGCTAATGCCATCGAGAGCCAGCGTGGCATCGTTATAAGAAAACCCCACATCCTTGAACTCGATTCGGCCCGCTGCCCGCTCCGAAGTATGACTGCCCTGATCTTTTTCCGGTGCCTCATCAATCAGGGAGAAAATGCTGTAGGCGGCGGACAGGCCACGCTGAATCACGGAATTGATCTGTGACAGTTGCCGAATCGGTTTTGCCAGCAATCCGGCGGCCCCGAGAAACGCCACGAAGTCTCCCGGGGTTTTATCGGCGAAGAACTCCGGCGACAAGGCCAGCCACACCAGGATGGCCAGCGCGAAACTCACGATTAACTGGATGATTGGTGTGCTGGCGCTACGGGTAAGCGCCATCTTCATGTTCTGGCGTCGATTTCTCTCACTGGCGGCGAGCAGCTTCTTGCTAACGAAATCCGCGGCATTTAAAGTTCGAATGACTCGATGCCCCTTGATCGACTCATCAGTTATCTGGGTTACATCCCCCATCGAATCCTGCATCTGGGTGCTGTAACGACGAAAGCGCTTGGAGGCGATGGTGACGATCTTGCCTACCAATGGCGCAATGAGCAGAAACGTCAGGCTCAGTTTCCAGTCCTTAAACATCAGGAAGCCAAGCAGACCCATCACCACAAAGCCTTCTCTGATTGCCACCGCCGCCGCATTACTTGCCGCCCCGGTGATCTGATTGACGTCATAGGTAAGCTTCGACACCAGGCGGCCGGATGTATTTTTATCGAAATAGGTGGCGGGCAACTTGATCAGGTGATCGATCAATTCACAGCGCAGCGCATGAATTACGTGGTTGGAGATATTGGCCAGGGAATAACTGCCCATGAATCCACCAATGCCCCGAACAAAGACGATGGCTACACAGATCAGAGGACTCAGGAGACGAACTTCGTCGTAGTCTTCGGCGGTGATTGCATCTATGGTCCAGCCCAGCCACCAGGTCGTCGCCGGCGTCGTCAAAGCAAAGATCAGGTAGCCGAAAACACTGCAGCCGATAGCCAGACGATGGGGCGACGCATAGGCGATCAGGCGTCGATATAATTTCCAACCGTTTTGATTGGATTCCATGTGTTCTGTCTTTGCCATAGTGGTTTCAGTTGCGGTCCTGGGTTTGCCCCTCCACCACCGCCGGTCGCTGGGTTGCTATATTCATCCTGGTGAATCCTGATTGGCCAATGGCGTCCATCGCCGTTATCACCGACTGATGGGTGGCCTCGGCATCAGCTATTAACAAGATCGGCAACATTATATCGCCAGCGGACTCCAGTGCCAGCCCGCGCATCAGGGTATCGATTCTACTATTTACCAGGGCCCGCCCGTTAATCAGATACTTGCCTTCTCGGGTGACCAGAATTTCAATCTGAGCAGGCGGGGTTTCCGCCATGACCGCAGTCGCTTCAGGCAAGTTTACCAGCAAGCGGGTCTCACTACTGAAAGTGGTTGTTACCATGAAAAATATTAATAGCAGAAACACCACGTCGATCAATGGCGTTATGTTAATAGTCAGCTCTTCTCGAATTCTGCGTTTGAACTTCACGGAGATTCTGTCGCGCTCGAGGTTGCAGTCGCAGCCATATTTATTTCACCTCCACCTTCCTGTCGCTATATAAGGCATCCACGAGCTTGATGGATTCCTGCTCCAGATTCAGCACCAGGGAGTCGACCTTGCGGGTGAAGTAACGATGAAACATGAAGGTAGGAATTGCTACAGTGAGACCTGCCGCGGTAGAAATCAACGCCTCTGAAATGCCGCCGGCGAGAGCATTAGCGTTACCGGTGCCCTGTAACATGATTTCGTTGAACACCCTGATCATGCCAACCACGGTACCCAACAGACCGAGCAAGGGGGTGATCGCCGCGATCGTGCCCAGGGTACTCAAATAACGCTCCATATCGTGAATAACCTGGGCGGCAGTCTGTTCGATGCTGTCGATCATTCCGGCGCGACCATACTTGGCGCTGAGCAAGCCGGCCGCAAGAAGCTGTCCCAGCGGCGAAGACAGGCGCAGTTCACGTAGCCTGGTGGAATCCAGCTGGTTGTTCTTGAGCCAAGTCCAGACTCGGGCCAGCAGGTACCTGGGGGTGATGCGGGCGGCGCTCAGCGTCCAGAAGCGCTCAATGATGATAGCGATCGCCACGATGGAGCAAAGAATGATAGGCAGCATTAACCAGCCACCCGCTGTTACAATTTCTACCACGCGAATCCTCCATTGCGATCGGCGCGTCACTTTACCATAATCACGCGATTACGGGACAGCTCACCTAGCTCCATGGAATTATCGGCAATACCAGCATTAGCCTGAAACCTGAGCGCTTCGTGCCCTACTTGGCGCAGCCGGCTCAACGCCAATACCGCGGCCACCGTTGTCGGTACAGGGAAGTCACCATCGCCGTCGATTCCGTGTCGAAGCTAAAACTGATCATGCCGGTGTCGCTGGTATTCAGGACTCGGGCACCGCTGAGCCGATAACGCGCCACGATTTCCCGATGCGGGTGCCCGAAACTGTTTCTGTATCCCGCCGAAAACACTACCACCTCGGGACTAACCATCTTGATGAATGCATAGCTGGAAGAAGTCTTGCTGCCACGATGGGGTGCCGCCAAGATCGCACTGCGCAGCGTGTCGCCGTAGTCGATGGCTAATTGACGTTCGCGAAATCGCTCAATATCCCCAGGCAACAGTATTCGATGCTTGCCCACAGCAATTTGCAACACGCAGGAATTGTCATTGTCCGAGGCGGCGTCAACAAACGAGCCCAAGAATCGGAATTCGACCTGGTCCCAGTTCCAGCCCTCGAATTGATAACAGGATTTTATTGCCATCGTCACCCCCAGGTTGACACCGCTACTGGTAATGGCCCCAATCTCAATATTTTCCAATAGCCCACTCAGACCTCCTGCGTGATCATTGTCGGCGTGGCTGATAACCGCGAGATCCACTCGCTCGATGCCCAGCCGATTTAAATACGGTGCAATCACGGCGCTGCCGATATTGAAATCCGGACTCAGATTTGCCCCGGTGTCATAAATCAAAACGTGGTGACGACTCTGCACCACCACGGCGAGGCCCTGGCCCACATCCAGAAAATGTAACTTCAGGCTCGCAGGCTCGAATTTATCGGGCAAGGGGGAGAATAGTGGCAGGCACAGGGGTAAGGCCAGCCAACGATTCCCCACTCCGCGGGGCAGCAGAAACAGCAAAGCAGCGAAGCTCAAAACCGCCATGATCGGTAAGCTCGGCGCAGCCGGATGTACCACCGCCCCGTTTCCAACTACTGCCAGAATGCAATCTATGAGCCTGAAGCAAGCCGCCAGTGTCGCGTTGGCCACGAACATCAAACCCTGGGCCAGGGCCTCGTGAATGAACAGGAAAACCAATGCCAGCAAACACAGGGGCACGACGAACAAGGCCACTAGGGGAATGGCAAAGACATTGATAAGCGGTGACAGCAATGGCAATTGCTGGGTCCAGAAAATCAGCGGCAGGGCCAGCGCGATGAA